>JBFGHG010000020.1:0-12166 GCA_041578395.1 Acidobacteriota bacterium | reverse complement strand
CGAGCCCGACCGTCAGGACGATCGTCCCGGTCAGCACCGGGCTGCGCAGCAGGCTTCGGAGACTATGCCGCAGGTCCTGCAACGAATCGGTCATCGACTTCGTTGTACGCAATCGCGGTGGATCGGGTTCGGGGTGGTGGGGTATTAGTGCGTTAATGCCGAGGGTGGGCAGTCTACCCTTGCTCCGTCGTGTTCGCGTTGACGCGATGTACGTTCCATTGTAAATTAACGGTACCCCTTCTCCTACGGGGGAAGGACCTTTACCCCCCCGGGGTCTGGCTTTGTCCACACGCCGGGGTTTTTCTTTTATGGGCTCCCCGATGCCTGACCGCGCCATCCTTTTCATCGACGGAAACAACTGGTATCACTCCCTCACCAGTTGTAGGGTGCGTGCCCCTGGAACACTGGACTACGCAAAGATATCCGAGAAGCTGGTCGGACCTCGCACCTGGATTGCCACCCGTTATTATATCGGACGGGTCCCCCAGATCGGCGATCGTCGCCTCTATGCAGATCAGCGCAGTTTCTTGGGCTTACTGCGGGCAACCGATCCTCGGATTACAACTCATCTAGGTCGATTAGAGTCGCGCCCGCTCATCGACCCCGCAGCCAAGGCCCTCGCTCAGTATCTGAACTCGCTGAGAACTCGCATCGATCGACAGGTCTTTCACGATTTGCTTGCGATCGCTCGCACTCACCAACGCGCCACAGTCATGGTAGAGAAGGCCGTCGATGTGATGCTGGCCGTAGATCTGGTCACGTTCGCCGAACGCAATGAGTTCGACTCGGCTTATCTGCTTTCTGCGGATGGTGATTTCACACCTGCTGTAACGGCTGCCCAACGCCTCGGGAAAAAAGTCTATGCAGCGTCTCCAAGCCAGGGCGCACAGCTGGCGGCCGCGGTCACCGCATACATCCCTTTGACCCGTGAGTGGTTCGATGACTGCTACAGGTAGCCGAAGCTGGCTCCGCGCGGGCTCGGGGAGAATCGAAACGGGAGCCAGGGCTACCGCTGCGACTACACCGAGGCACCACTACCGGGTTCGGCCGGGGTTTGACTCACCGGGCCGCTCGTGCCACCATCGACTTCGCTCGAGCCCAGGCCCGCTGGTCGGGCCTGCTCACCGCTTCCGTCAACCCGGTCTCCCGCGGCCCGGTTCGCGAGGGACCCCTCTCCCGGAGTTCGAGACCCATGAGTGATTCCCGGCATTACGACGCGGTCATCGTCGGCAGCGGCCAGGGCGGCAAGCCGCTGGCGGTCGACCTGGCCCAGGCGGGCTGGCGCACGGCGCTGGTCGAAAAGGATGCGGTCGGCGGCAGTTGCGTCAACTACGGCTGCACCCCCACCAAGACGATGGTGGCCAGCGCCCGGGTGGCGTACCTGGCGCGCCGGGGCGCCGACTACGGTGTCCAGGCGGGAGAGGCGTCGGTCGACCTCGAGGTGGTTCGCCGGCGCAAGCGGGACATCGTGGAGAGCTTCCGCAGCGGCAGCGAGAATCACGTGAAGCGCACCGAGAACCTGGACCTGCTGCGGGGGACCGCCTCCTTCGCGTCCCCGAACACCCTGGAGCTGGCGGGGGACGACGGCCCCGTCGAACTGCGTGCCGACCGGATCCTGCTGAACACCGGCTGCCGGCCCCGCGTCCCCGAGATCCCCGGCCTGCAGAGCGTGCCCTACCTGAACTCGACCACCATCATGGAACTGGGCGAGGTGCCCGAGCACCTGGTGGTGCTGGGGGGCGGCTACATCGGTCTCGAGTTCGGGCAGATGTTCCGGCGCTTCGGCAGCCAGGTGACCGTCGTCCAGCGGGGGAACCAGCTGCTGGGGCGCGAGGATGCCGACGTCGCCGAGGCGGTGGCGGAAATCCTGCGGGAGGACGGCGTAAGGGTGCTGCTGGGGAGCGAACCCGCCGAGGTCTCGGCGGACCGTTCCGGGGGCGTCCGCCTGCGGCTGGACGGCGAGCAGGCCCCGGAGGTGAGGGGCTCCCACCTGCTGGTGGCCACCGGACGGGTCCCCAACAGCGACACGCTGCGCCCGGAAAAGGCGGGCCTGGAACTGGACCGGCGGGGCTTCGTGCGGGTCGACTCGCGTCTCGAGACCAACCTCGAGAACGTCTGGGCGCTGGGGGACGTCAAGGGCGGCCCGCAATTCACCCACATCTCCTACGACGACTACCGCATCCTGAAACAGAACCTGCTGGAGGGCGGGAGCGCCACCACCGAGGGGCGGCTGGTCCCCTACACGGTCTTCATCGACCCCCAGCTGGGCCGGGTGGGGCTGTCCGAGTCGGAGGCGCTCGAGCGGCCGAGCCGCGTCGGGGTGGCCCGCATGCCGATGTCCCACGTGGCCCGGGCCCTGGAGATGGACGAAAGCCGCGGCTTCATGAAGGCGGTGGTCGACCTGGAGAGCGAGGAGATCCTGGGGGCGGCCGTGCTGGGGATCGAAGGGGGCGAGCTGATGTCGATGCTGCAGCTGGCGATGATGGGCAAGCTGCCCTACTCGAAGCTGCGCGACGGGATCTTCGCCCATCCCACCCTGGCCGAGTCGCTCAACAACCTGTTCGGCAACGTCGAGGCGGCCGACTGAGAGAGCGGGATGTGCTACCTGGTGTTCTTGTCGACCACCGCGCAGGAGGACCTGTCGGCCCTGGGCGGCGAGCGGCTCGGTTTCGACCCAGAGGGGTTCGACTGCGACCGGGACGTAGTGGAGCTGCTGCGCTTCCCCCGGCGCTGGTTCGCCCGCTCGGAGTCGGGCTGCAGCTGCACGTTTCGTCATTACGCCGCCGACGAGCTGGTCTTCGGAGAGCCGGAGGACTGGTATCCCGAAAGCGAGGCGGAGGTCCGCGCCACGGGGGAGTTCTACGACGTGGTGGCCCGGCTGGTCGAGCAGGGCCGCCGGGTGGATTGCGTCTCGATCTGGCACGGCACGGTCGGCTCCGAAGTGCGCCAGCGGAGGGTGGACCTGGCCCGGGTCTCCCGGGAGCAGTTCCGCTTCTTCGAAAACCACCGTTTCGACTTCTACGATTCGCGGCTGCTGCAGGGGTAGTGGCCGCCGGAATCACGGGGAGGGATGCCCGTGCACGCGCTCTGGAGTAGACTGGTTCCATGCAGTGGCTGGCCCGCAGCGCACTGATTCTCCTGTTCGGGGCCGCGGCCTGCGGCGAGGACTCCGCCGACGCCGAGGCCGTTCGCCACGTCGACGCGCGAGTGCAGACCCGGCTGGGCGGACCGGTGGAGGAGACCCGCATGGCGGTTCACCCGGTGCCGGTCGACCCCCGGCGCGTGCCGGCGTCCGAAGCCGGCCTGGACGACGACGAACTGGTGCTGGGCGTCGAGGTGGCGGGACGGCCGGTGGCCTACCCGGTCCGCTACCTGGCCCTGTACGAACTCGTCAACGACCGGGTCGGGGACACGCCGCTGGCTCCCACCTGGTGACCGCTCACCGGTTCGGGCGTGGTCTACGCCCGCGGGATCGGCGAGCGGGAGTTGACCTTCGACTTCGGCGAGGGCCTGCTGCGCCACAACCTGCTCATGGTCGACCGGGAGACCAGCAGCGTCTGGTCGCAGCTGGACGGCGGGGCGGTCAGCGGACCGCTCCAAGGGGAGCCCCTCGAGGTGGTGCCCGCCCGCCAGACGACCTGGGGCTTCTGGCGCCGCCGCTTTCCGGACGGCGAAGTGATGGTGGTGGAAGGCGAAGCGGGCCGGCCCTACTACTATCGCGACTGGGACCCGGCCACGCCGCGCCCCGCCGACCTGCCCGAGCGTCACGTCACCGTAGGTCTGGGACTGGGTCTGGCGCTGCACGGCGAAGCGCACTTCTTCCCGCTCGAGCAGCTGATACGGGTCTCCTCGCCCCTGGTCTGGTCCAGCGGCGGCCGCGCTTTCACCGTCCACCACTCGGCGGACGGGTTGACGGCCTGGGCCGAAGACGCCGACGGCAGGCTGCTGCCCGGCGTGATGGCGTACCGGCGGGGCTGGTACGACTTCTACCCCGGGAGCCGCGAGTTCTCGGTGGCGGAGGAGCCGCAATGACCGGATCGCCGGCCGGGAGGCATTGATGGCAGCGGACGGACGGCTCGTCGGACAGACCCGGGACGTGGGATTCCAGATCGGTGTGCGGCGCACGCTGGCCGTGCCGCTGCAGACGGCGTGGCGGCTGCTGACGTCTCCCGAGGGCGCCCGCGTCTGGCTGGGAGAACCGCCCCCGGCTGCCTTCACCCCCGCAACCGCCTACCGGCTCGAGGACGGAGCGCACGGCGAAGTCCGAGTTTGCAAGGAGAACTCCCACCTGCGGCTGACCTGGCGCCCGGCAGGCTGGCCCCGCCCCTCCACGATCCAGGTGCGGGTCGTGCCGAGCGGCGAAAAGACGGTCATCTCGTTTCACCAGGAGCATTTGCCGGGCCCGGCCGAGCGGGAAGAGCGCCGCGAGTTCTTCGCCCTGGCGCTGGAGACGCTGCGGCGCATGCTCCTGTGAGTTCCGTTCCCGACTCACCCTTTTTCACCGCCTGGACGACTCTATGGGTATAGCGTCCATCGAGACACGATTCGGGTAATCGTATCCCTCCCCGAGGCGCACCCTGCTCTTCTCTGGACGAACGTCGAGGCTGCGGCTACCCGGCGACCAATGACGCGACGAGGCAGAACGATGTAAAAAAACCCGACGGGGGGGAGAGCGGTGAGTGGTGTTCACCGCTCCCCTGAGGTTCACGCCAACCGTTGTCACAGTGGCAGAACCCTTCCAGCCTACGCCAAGGAAACCGGCCTTTGCAATGGTCGGCTCCGGGCGTGCTGGAGCGGCCCGCCTGGACCTTCCCCGGGGATCGAACCTCTGAAGCAGACATCGGATCGCGAGGTCCCGGAATCCTCCGGCGCCCCGTCCCGATTCAACCCGAGGAAAGGAGAACTCCATGAACACCAAGATCTCGAGGGCGGGCCTGCTCGCCTCGCTGGCGGCGGCCCTGCTCTGTATCTGCACCGCAGCAGCCCAGGTGAGGCCGCCCATGGTCGAGGCCGTGCTGGAACCGGGAGAGTCGATTCACCTGGAAAAGGAGGTCGACGTGCCCGAGGGGCCCGAAAAACTCGATCTCTGTCTGATCGTCGACCTCTCCGGGAGCTACGGCGACGACCTGCCCAACATCAAGGCCCTCGCCTCCGCCCTGTTCGACGGCGTGACGGCCGGCATCCCCGATTCCCGGTTCGGGCTGGCCAGCTTCGTCGACTACCCGTTCGGCCCCTGGGGCTCCAGCGCTACGGGTGACTACGCCTACCGGCTGGAGCAGGACCTGACTCCCAGCAAGGCCACCTGGGTGGCCGCGGTCAACTCCCTGTCCACCCGCTTTGGCGGCGACTTCCCCGAAAGCCAGTACGAAGCCTTCTTCCAGATCGCCACGGGTGCCGGACGGGACGTTCCGCCCGCCGGTCCCAGCCTGGGCGACGTGGCCCCCGGGCAGGCCTGCAGCTGGCGCAGCGATGCGACCCGCGTCGCGGTCCTGACCACGGACGCGTCCTTCCACAACGCGGGCGATCCCGGCCCGTTTCCCTACCCCGGCCCCAGCCAGGCCGCCACGCTGGCCGCCCTGCAGGCCAACGACATCAAGGTCATCGGCCTGAAAGCGCCCGGTGCCGGCGGGGAGCTGGACGCCCTGGCGGCGGCAACCGGAGGCTCCGTGCAGCCCACTACCGCCAACAGCTCCGACATCGTGGACGCCATCCTGGCCGCCTTCGACGAGCTGACCTTCGACATCACCGGCACCCCGATGGGGTGCGACCCGCTGCTGGTCGACCTGAATCCGGATGTCATTCCCGACGTGCAGGGGCCCGACACCGTCTTCTTCGAGGAGTGGATCGAAGTTCCGCCCGACGTCATGGCCGAGGACCTGGACGGTGGCCGGGTCCACTGCACCGTTGAGTTCTTGGCCGACAACGCCCCGATCGGCGAGCAGACCATCTGGATCACCGTTCTGCGGCGCGTCCCGATCGACATCAAGCCCGGCAGCTTCCCCAATTCCATCAACTGCAACCGCACGCGCGGGGTGATTCCGGTGGGCCTGCTCGGCTCGGCCGACTTCGACGTCACCACGGTCGACGTGACGACGCTGGCGTTCGGTCCCAACGGCGCTTCGCCCGCCCACGACCTGCCGGACTCCGGACACTTGGAAGACGTCAACAGCGACGGATTCCTGGACCTGGTGTCCCACTACGTCGCCGGCGAGACCGGCATCCTGTGCGGCGACACCCAGGCCTGCCTGCGCGGGCAGACCGAGGACGGGATTCACTTCGAAGGATGTGACAGCGTCCGCACGGTCGGCAATTAACCCCTCCCCTGCCAGGAGCGCGGGGAATTCGTGTTTTCCGCGCTCCTCTCCCCTCCCTTCCAGCTTTTTCCCTCGGCTTGCCCCGGCAACTCCCGCCAGGCCCATTCCTCTGCTTTGGTGATTTCCATCACCTTGAACTCAATTGTTCTCCTCCGAACCGTCTACATGTGTGTGAGGTTGGGCACAGGAGAATCTTCCATGCCTCCTATTAACTGTAGGCACCGAAAGGGCGAACCCTGGGAGACCAGGGGAGCGCAAAGCCACGGGTCCCCGGTGGGGACAGCCGAGTTGCCGGTGATCGCTTCGGGCAATCTGGAAAGTTGGACCGAGCTGCTTACCGTCGCGGTGGCGGGAGTGTGGCTGGACCTGCTCGCCCTCCTCGTGGATCTTCTGAAAGACTGGCGATGACTGGGGCAGGCGAGTCCCGATTCCTCGACGGTTTCAGGTAGCCGTCCTGTGCTCCCACCGCGCACCTCTGCGATCCACCCGGGCTCCAGTTCCGGCAACTCCCGCCGGGTCGGTTCCTCGGTTTTGGTGACCCCCATCACTTAAGCGAAATTAAAATTCTACCCGGACAACCTACATGTGTGATCCTGTGCACACTGAAATCCCCATATCTCCTATTTACTGTCTGCGTGATCATTCTGGAGAGGCTGAAACGAACATTGCTGGTGCTCGTGGGCCTGTTCGCCTGCGGCCTGCCGGCCGGGTCGGCCTGGTCCCGGCCCCCGCTTCTCGAAGCACGGCCGGCCGACGCCGAGGTGGTGCGCCTCTACCCGGAAAGCGTCCACCAGCGTGACGGGGTGACCGGGGAAGGCTTGAGTTTCAGCTTTGCCGCATTCTCGAAGCTCTTCGAGTTCGATCTTCAGGAATCTCCGCCCTTTCTGCCGGGGGCTCGAACCGTGTGGGTCACTCCGGACGGCCGGCGCCTGGAGCAGCCCAGCCCGTGGAGCTACTGGAGCGGCCGGCTGCGCGGCCGCCCCGACTCGGCGGTCCGGCTCCGTACGCGAGGCGCTGCGGTGGAGGGCCTGATCCGGGACGGCGGCGAGATTTACCTGCTCGAACCCGTTTTCGGGGGCGAGGTCCCCCCCGGCGCGGCCCAGGCCGCCGTCTACCGCCTGGACGAACGGGACTTCCTCTTCGACCACGAGAGCTGCGGGGTGCAGCCGCACGACGAGGTGGAGGAGCCGCTCGATTCCTGGCGGCAGGCCTCGGGCGCGGCGCCACGGAGCCAGGGCAAGACGCTGCGCGAGGTGGAGATCCGGCTGCTGCTGGACAGCCTCTACTTTCAGCGCCACGGAATGGCCGCCGCCGACCGGGTCCACGTGCTCGTCCATCAGCTCAACGGCCTCTTCGAGAAAGAGATGGGCCTGACTTTCCGGATCACCGAGACGGAAGTCTCCACCAGCCCCGGACAGGACGCCGTCAACGGGAGCACCGACGCCCGAATCCTGCTGGAGCAACTCGGCCAGTCGGACGCCCTGCGGGGGGCGGACATGGTGCACCTGTTCACCGGCCGCGAACTGGACGCGGAAACGCTGGGCATCGCGTGGATCGGAGGCGCCTGCCGGCCGGACCGCGCTTACTCGCTCACCCAGGACCTAGGCAACGCTGCAGCCCGCTTCGTGGCGCTGGCCCACGAGGCCGCCCACGTCCTCGGTGCGCGGCACGACGGTCTGGGCTATTGCGGAAGGATCAACCGGGGGTGGATCATGTGGCCGGTGCTCGACCCCACGGCCGTCTCTTTCTCCTCCTGCAGCCGGGAACTGGTCTCCCTGTACCTGGACCGCTTCTCCTGTGTCAGCGCCTTGACGCCCGAGCCGCTGCCGGCCCCCGAGCCGAGAGGCGCTTCGGGGTCGCGGCCGATCCGCCTGCGCTGGAGCCAGGTCCCCGGAGCGGAGGCCTATCAGGTGGAGGTGTTCGACGAAGTCGCCGGCCGGACGATCTACTCGGAGACCGTGGCGGCGACCGAGGTCGTTCCGCAAGCCGATTTCCGGGCCGGACAGCGCTACCGGTGGCGCGTGGTGGGAGTGAACTCCGCGGGACTCGGGCAACGCAGCCCCTGGGACAGCTTCACCGTGAGCCGCTGGGTGGTTCGCTGACGCCTACCCCCGACGCCCCCGTTCCCGGTACAATTCGACGAAGGTGGCACCGGACGAACAGCACGAACCCATGGGGCGGCCCGAAACTCGCCGCACCACTCTGCTGCACCTGCTGATCCTGGCGGCGGTGGTCGCGGCCGTCTATTCCAACACCCTGCACAACGAGTATCACCTGGACGACTTCGGACGGATCGCCGAGAACCCGGAGATCGGAAAGGTCTTCCCGATCGGGAGGCACTTCCTGAACCCGGCGACCAGTTCGTCGCTGGCCACCACCGTCCAGTACCGGCCGCTGCTGCCTCTGAGCCTCTCCGTCAACCATGCTGCCGGTGAGGCCCTCGGGCTCGAGCCGCTGACGGCCTTTCACCTGGGAAACGTCGCCGTCCACCTGCTGGCCGTCCTGGCGCTGTACCTGCTTCTTCACGAAATCCTGGCGCACTGGAACAGCCTGCCCCCCCGGCTGGCCGGAAGAGCCCGCACCCTGGCCCTGCTGGCGTCCCTGCTGTTTGCCGTGCACCCCGTCTCGGGCGTGCCCGTCAACTATCTGGCCGCCCGCGACCTGCTGCTGATGCAGCTGTTCCTGCTGACCTCGATCCTGGTGTACGTGCGGATGCGGCGCCTGGGGGCGTCGCCGGGCCAATGGGCCCTGGTGCTGGCGCTGCTGTCCCTGTCGATCCTCTCCAAGACCAACGCCGCGGTGGCCCCGGTGCTGGTGCTGGCTTTCGAGCTCTTCCTCGCCCGCGAGTCTCCGCTGCGTCCCCGGCTGTGGCTGCGGGTGCTCCCCTTCGCGCTGGTGGTGGCGTCGTTTTTCGCCTGGACCGAACTGGTGCTGGACTTTTCGGACGTGGGGCAGCTGGCGGTGGCCCGGTCCAGCGTGCTCGAGTATCCGTTGACTCAGCTGAAGCTGCACCTCACCCACTACCTGCGCAACTTCGTCTGGCCCTTCACCATGCGTCCGCTGCCGCTGGTGGAGCCGGTGCGGGGACTGGCCGATCCCCTCTCCTGGCTGGGGGCCGCCGTGGTCGCCGGGAGCCTGCTGGCGGTTTGGGCTTTCCGGCTGCGGATGGCCGCGCTCTCCTTCTCGATTCTGGCGTACTGGATCCTGCTGGCGCCCACCTCCTCGGTACTGCCCTTCCGGATGCTGGCGGCCGATTACCGCCAGTATCCCTCGCTGCCGTTCCTGTGCCTGATCGCGGTGCTGGCCCTGGCCCTGCTGGTACGGCGCTGGCAATATCCCTTGGCGGCCGCCGCGCTGCTCTACTTTGCCGTTTCCACCGTCTGGATGAACCGCCTGTGGGCGACGGAAGAGTCGCTCTGGGGCCACAGCGTGAAACACGGGGCCACCTCGATCGCCCACCTCAACTACGCCCGGTCGCAGATGGGAAAGGACGACCGCCTGGCGGAATACCACCTGCAGGAGTCGCTCAGGCTGAATCCGGGCAACGCTTTTACCCATATCAACCTGGGGCTGCTCTACATCCGGACCGGACGCCAGGAAGAGGGGCTTCGACTGTCCCGGCGAGCCGTCGAGCTGGCTCCCAACTGGGGCCTCACGCACTACTGGCTCTCCCGCGCTTATTCCCAGTTGGGACGCACCGCAGAAGCCGCCGCCGAGAGCGCCCGGGCGTCCGACCTGGATCCGCTGAACCTGAGCTACGCCTATCAGGCCGCCTGGGATGCCCAGCTGGTGGGCGACTTCGCCTCCAGCCTCGCCTCCCTCGAGCGGGTGCATCGGCTTGGAGAGGGGTACGAGAAGTCCCTCTTTCTGCGCGGGTACGCCCATCAGAGGCTGGGCTCCAACCCGGAAGCGATCGCCGACTACCGGCGCTACCTCGAGCAGCGGCCCGACGACTCGCAGGGCGTCTTCAACCTGGCCTACGCCCTGATGGAAACGGGGGAGTACGCCGCGGCGGTGGAGCAGTTCCAGAGGACTCTACAGCTGCGCCCCTCCTACCACGAGGTCCACCGGCACCTGGCCCGCTGCTTCGAGGCCCTGGGGCAGGAAGAGCTGGCCGCGCGCCACCGGGCCGAGTACAGCGCGCGTACGGAGGGCCCCGGGTAGGCCGGACGGCGGCGCTCAGTCCCCCGGCTTGCAGCCCCTGGCCGCCAGGTTCCAGGAGATCCGCGCCAGGGCGCCCGGAAAGCGACTCTCCAGGACGCGGTCCAAAGCGCAGGCCGCCGCCGAGAGAGGCCGCACCAGACCCTGCAGCGGCATCGCGACCTCCGCGAAAGGCGTGGAAAACACCCCCTGCGGAAGCACCTGGACCTGTTCGAGACCGGCCTCCAGAAAGAGCCGTTTCAATTCCCCGCGGGAGATCACGCGCTGGTCCTCCGAGTAGGCCCGGTCGATCCGGGTGCGCACGGCCCGCGCGGCCTGCACCAGGGGATTGGCGGGCTGCGGTTCGTTGGCCGCCAGCCAGCCGCCGGGCGCCAGCAGCCTCACCATGCGGCGCATGGCGTCCTCCATCCGCTCCAGATGGTGCAACACCCCGATGAGCAGCACCAGGTCGAACCGTTGGCGGGAGTCGATGTCCTCGACGCTGACCGTCCGAAACGAGGCCCCCTCGGCTGCATTGAGGCGCCCGGCCAGCTCGATCAGGCGGGCAGAGTGGTCGATTCCCAGGTAGCTGCGGTACCGCCCGCGCAGGTAGCGCGCCGCGAACCCCGCCCCGCATCCCACCTCCAGAATCGCGGCGTCGCGCGGGAGGGGGAGCCCGGCCAGGGTCTGCTCCAGGCGGCAGCGCCGGGCCAGGCTGTGCGCCACGAGGAGGTCCTTGGCCGCGTACTGGCGGGCAATGCGGTCGAAAAGATCCCGGTCCCGCTGCTCGTGGGAGCCGGCGCCGTCCGTGGGCGGGGGGGAGGGGTCCGGCCCGCTCATTTGCCCGTGCGCTTGTCGATCATGTCCGCCAGCAGCGCGAACATGGTCGTGTTCATGCTGAACAGCAGCAGCAGCACCGTCTTGTCGGTGAGGTTGCTGAGCACGTACACGTCGTAGACGAGGCTCGCCAGAAACGCCAGTAAGAGGATCAGGATCACGGGAGAGAAGACCCGCAGCGGCGCGAAGTAGGTCCCCGTCCTCACGATCAGCTGGATGAACTTGAGGGTGTCGCGGATGGGGCGGATCTTCGATTTCCCCACCCGGTCGAAGTACTCGATGGGCACGAAGCGCACGTCGTAGTGGTTGGTCAGCATGGCCAGGGTGATGGTGAGGGTGAAGCTGAAGCTGTCGGGCAGGACGCCCATCAGTTTTTCCACCACGGGTTTGCGGAAGACTCTCATTCCCGAGTTGAAGTCGGGGATGGACTGTTCCGCGATCCAGGAGGCGTACCATCCCAGGAAGAGCTTGGGGAGGTACCGGATGCGCGAGCCGGCCGGCCGCGAGCCGGCCCGCGAGCCGACCACCATGTCCGCCTCGCGCGCGACCTGGATCAGCTCGGGGATCTGGCGGCCGGGATAGGTGCCGTCGGCGTCCATGATGGCGACCAGCTGGGATCGCGCCCGGCGGATTCCCGTCTTGAGGGCCGCCCCGTACCCCCGGTTGACGTCGTGTCCGAAGACGCGCAGGTGGTTCGAGTCTCGAACCAGGCTCGCCAGGATATCCCCGCTTCGGTCGGTCGACCCGTCGTCGACGACGATCACCTCGTACTCCGCGCCGCCGCCCAGGTGCCGGTGCAGATCGGCGATAGTCTCGGCGATGGAGCCCTCTTCGTTGAAACAGGGGATGACGACGCTGACTTCGGGGCTCTTCTT
>JBFGHG010000019.1:0-12333 GCA_041578395.1 Acidobacteriota bacterium | reverse complement strand
GTTCAGGGAAGCCAGACCTCCGGATTCCTGAGCGATTCCGGGCGGACCTGGAACCTGCGCTGGGAGAAGAGCAACCAGGGCAGCAACATCGACGTCCCCGTGGCGCAGCCTTCCAGGCTGCGATTCTTCTCTAGGAATCACAGGCAGGATGCCTGCGCCACGTGCCGTTTCTCCTTGCCCTCCGGTCCCGTCTGGTTTAGTTTCTCCAGCAGGCTGGGGGGAGTCTTCGCGGGTGGGGTCCGATCGTTTCCGCCAGTCCCCGAAAGGAGATCCGGGATGCACTTCGTGGATTGGCTGATCATCGCCCTCTATTTCGCGCTCAGTTTCGGGATCGCCGTCTACTACTCCAAGCGGGCCGGCAAGAACATCTCGGAGTTCTTCCTCTCGGGCCGCAACCTCCCCTGGTGGCTGGCCGGGACGGCCATGGTGGCCACCACCTTCGCGGCCGACACGCCCCTGGCGGTCACCGAACTGGTGGCCCGCAACGGCATCGCGGGCAACTGGCTGTGGTGGAACTTCCTGTTCGGCTCCATGTTCACGGTCTTCTTCTTCGCCCGGTTGTGGCGCCGGGCCGGTGTGCTGACCGACGTGGAGTTCATCGAGCTGCGCTACTCGGGCAAGGCGGGCTCGTTCCTGCGGGGCTTCCGGGCGCTGTACCTGGGCCTGTTCATCAACACCGTGATCATGGGCTGGGTGAACGTGGCGATGGCCTCCATCCTGGTGGGGATGTTCGACGTGCCGGAGTCGCAGGTCCGCTTCTACGTCTTCGCCGCCATGCTGATCGTGGCGGTCTATTCGGCCATGTCGGGGCTGTGGGGCGTGGTGGTGACCGACGCCATCCAGTTCGTGATCGCCATGGCGGGCACCCTGATCCTGACCATCGTGGTGCTGCGGCTGCCGCAGGTGGGCGGGATCTCCGGGCTGCAGGAGAAGCTCCCCGACTGGGTCTTCCAGTTCTACCCGACGGTTGGCTCGCCTGCTGAGGCCGCGGCGGCCGGAGCGCTGGCGTTGTCGGCCAGCGCCTTCATCGCCTACATCGGCGTGCAGTGGTGGGCGGCCTGGTATCCGGGGGCGGAGCCGGGCGGGGGAGGCTATCTGGCGCAGCGGATGATGTCGGCCAAGGACGAGAAGAACTCGCTGCTGGCCACCCTCTGGTTCACCATCGCTCATTACTGCCTGCGGCCCTGGCCCTGGATCCTGGTGGGGCTGGCCACGCTGGTCCTCTACCCGGACCTGAGCGCCGAAGACAAGAAGCTGGGCTACATCTACGCCATGCGCGACTTCCTCCCCGCCGGGCTCAAGGGGCTGCTGGTGGCCGCTTTCCTGGCGGCCTACATGTCGACCATCGCCACCCACCTGAACTGGGGGACGTCCTACGTGGTCAACGACTTCTACAAGCGCTTCGTGCGCCGGCAGGCCTCGGACGACCACTACGTGATGGTCTCCCGGGCGGCGACCCTGCTGATGATGGTGGCGGCCGTGCTCGTGACGCTGGTGATCGACACCATTTCGGGCGCCTGGCAGTTCATCATCGAGGCGGGGGCCGGACTGGGGCTGGTGCTGATCCTGCGCTTCTACTGGTGGCGGATCAACGCCTGGAGCGAGATCGCCGCCACCATCACGCCCTTTTTCGCCTACGCCGGCGTCCGCTATTTCGGGATCGCCTTTCCGGAGTCGCTCTTCTACATCGTGGGGGTCACGACCGTCGTCTGGCTGGCGGCGACCTTCGTCACCCCGCCGGTCGATCGGGAGCACCTGCTCCGCTTCTACCGCCGCGTCCACCCGGGCGGAGTGGGGTGGAAGGAGGTGGCCCGCGAGGCGCCCGACGTGCAGCCCGACTCCGGCTATGCCTGGCTCTTCCTGGACTGGTTCGCCGGGATCGTGCTGGTCTATGCGGTCCTGTTCGGGACCGGCCACCTGATTCTGGGCGACCTGGGGCAGGCGCTGTTGATGTTCGTAACGGCGGCCGTCGCGGCGGTAGTGATCGTCTGGGACCTGTCGCGCCGCGGCTGGGCGGAAGTGACCCGCTGAGGACGGCTCGGCGCCGCATTTGTGGTATCGTCGCCCAGTGCGGTCGTCGGTCTTCGATCGGTCTTTTGAAGTAGGGTAAGGCGTGGGGATTCAGGTCTCGGGCAGGGGTTGGATCGGGGCAGGGCTGCTGCTGGCGGCGGTCTTCTCTCCGGCGGTGTTTGCCCAGGAGCAGAACGTGGCGCCCGCCGACCCCGCCGCGGCCGAGTACACGCTGTCGGACCTCCCCGAGGACTTCCCGCTGCCGGAAGGGTCTTCGGTGGAGTCGGGACGGATGCGCGGCCGGCATCGCACGTTCGTGTTGGGGGTCCCGGCGGAGAGCTTCGCCGAACTCGTCCGCTTCTTCGAGCAGCAGCTGCCGGAGAAGAACTTCCGGATCATGGGACATACTCCGAAGCTGGACCTGGACGGCGTGGACCAGGCGGCCAGCTTCACCGTCCGGGCCCGGACCGGGGCCGTCTTCGGCCTGCTGGTCCTGCAAAAGGGTGAGGCCTTCGAGGTGGTTCTGGAAGGCCTGTTCGTGAGAGTCAAACGAGATCAATGATGTCAGCTTCCGCCTACAAACTCCTCCACTTCCTCGGCATCTTCATGACCCTGCTGGCGCTGGGCGGAATCTTCGTCAACTCCTCGCTGCCGGCCGATCAGCAGGGGCGCTGGCGGCGGCTGGCCGGACTGACCCACGGCATCGGCCTGGTGATCGTGCTGGTGGCCGGCTTCGGCCTGCTGGCCCGCCTGGAGCTGGGGTTCGAGCTGTGGGTCTCGCTCAAGCTGCTGATCTGGCTCGCCTTCGGGGCCCTGATCGTGGCCGCCCGCAAGCATCCCGGACAGGGCGTATTGCTCTGGTGGACGGCAGTGCTGCTGGCCGTTGCCGCCGCGTATCTGGGTCATTACCAGCCTTTTTGAGTCGTTTTCCGGCTCGATTCTGCTTCGGTAACGCACATCACACACTCCCCAAGGGGTGCTGACTAAGATTGAAGCTCGTTTTCAAGCGTTTTCTCGTCTTGAAACAGAGTTCATTCGAAGCGCACCTGTCTTGGAGGAGACAAGATCATGGAGCCAAAAGTCGAGGAGGCGGCCCCCAGGCCCTTTCACGAGCTCATCAAGCAACAGCGGGCGTTTGCTCCGGAGGAGCCGACGCCCGAGGTAACGGACCAGCCGGCCCAGAGCATCGTCGCGCTGATTCTGGCCGGGGCCTTGGGTTCGGCGGTTGCAGCCGGCCTGTGGGCGGCCATTACGGTCATCAGCGGCATTCAGATCGGGTGGATGGCCGTCGGAGTTGGGTTTCTGGTGGGCATGGCCGTGCGGCTGTTCTCCGCCGGCTCTCACCCGATGGCGGGCTACGTCGCGGCGTTCTTTTCGTTTCTCGGCTGTCTGCTGGGGAACCTGCTCGCGGTTTGCGGAATCGTGGCCCAGGAGCAGGGCGTGGCCTGGACGGAAGTCCTGGGCACCCTCGACCTGCAGAGCGCCAACATCCTGATGGTGCTCTCCTTTTCGCCGATCGACCTGTTGTTCTACGGTCTGGCCCTGTATTTCGGGTTCAAGCTGGCCAGCGGCGACTGACGTTCCGACGCTGCAGGACACTGGAAAAAGTGGAGACCGGGGAGTAGAATCGCTCCCGAGGAGTGTCCATGCGCCACCCGGTCCTCGCTTCGTCGTTGATCGTCGGGCTCCTGTCTTGCGCCCTCTGGGCCCAGGGGCAGAAACCACCGCCGCCCACTAAACCACCCTCGACGCCGCCTACGCGTCCCGCCCCGGGACAGGGACAGGCTCGGCCCCAGCGGGAGCAGCCGCGGGTGGTGTTCTTGTCGGGGAGCGTACTGTACGCGGACGGCGCGAGAGTGTCCGAGCCGCTGATGGTGGAGCTGCGCTGCAACGGCAACACGCGCAGCCAGGTGTGGAGTTCGGTCGACGGCAGCTTCACTTTTCAGCTGGGCGGCCAGCGGGAGCTGTCCTCCTTCGACGTGTCCGTCTCGGGGTCCGGTTTCGGGACGCCGGGCGCGGGCCGCGATCCTTCGGCCGACGCCTTCGGTCTGGACCCCTTCGCCACCCGCGACCGGACCCGCGCACTGAACCTCTCCTCCTGCGAGATCCGGCTCGCCCAGGCCGGCTACAGGGCCCAGCCCATCCGGCTGGGCATGCGCTCCTCGCTGGACAGCCCGGACGTGGGCGTGCTCGTGATCGAGCAGCGCCCTGGCGTGCTCGGTTCGCTGGTGAGCGTGCGGACGCTGTCGGCCCCCAAGAAAGCCCGCAAGTCCTACCAGAAGGCGGAGCGCCTGCTGGGCAAGAAGGAGCCGCAGCTGGACAAGGCCACGCTGGAACTCGAGAAGGCGCTCGCGATCTACCCCGAGTTCGCGGCGGCCTGGCAGCTGCTGGGCAAGGTCAAGGCGACGGGCGAGGACTGGGAAGGGGCCCGCGAGTGCTTCCGCAAGGCCGTCAGCCACGACCCGGAGTTCCTGCCCCCCTACCTCTCCCTGGGACAGCTCGAGTTGAAGCTCGAGGACTATCCGGCCGCTTCCGAGGTGCTGGACCGCGCCCTGGAGCTGAATCCCTACGCGATCGAGGTGCGCTTTTCGTCGGGTCTGGCGCACTACTACCAGGGACACCTGGAGCAGGCGCAGGACGCCTTCCAGACCGTGCAGGGCAGCGAGCAGGCCGACCGGTATCCCGGCATCCACTATGCGTTGGGGCTGGTTTACGCCCAGCGGGGCCTGATCGCGGAAGCGGCCGCCGAGCTGCGCCTGCACCTGGAGCGGTTCCCCGACGGGGACGTGGCCGAGCGCATCCACCTGCAGCTGGCGCAGTGGCAGAGCGAGGGGCTGATCACGCCCTGACCCGGAGTGCGGGGGCTCGCCACCGCTTTTTTGGCAGGGCCGGCTCGCCGCCTCAGCGGATCGGTGAGGAAAGGACGTCGGCTACAACAGCCACCCCAGCCCGACGCCAATCGCGTACAGGAGGAATCCCGCCAGAGTCCAGGCTTGCGCCGGCACCAGCCGTGCGGGGTCCCGGGGTCGCGTCAGGACCCTTCGAACCGCCGCCTGCAGCGGCAGGGCGGCCAGCATCCCCAGCCAGAGGCCGGGCGGCAGCCCCAACCCGGGAAGACCCAACCCCAGCAGCAGGGCTGCCGCCACCAGCAACGCGAAGCCGGTCGAGGCCCGCTCGCGGCTCAGCCGCACCACCAGGTTCCGCTTGCCGGCCGCGCGGTCGGCGCGGTAGTCGGCGAACTGGTTGATCCACAGAAACGCCGCGATGAGCAGGCCCAGGAGCAGGGAAGCCAGCACCACGTCCATGGAGATCCGCCCCCGTTGCACCAGGTTGGTGCCGGTGGCCATCAGGGGTCCGTAGCAGAGGGCGACCGCGGCTTCTCCCCAGCCGCGATAAGCCAGCTGCAGGGGACCCGCGTGATAGAAGAAGGCGCAAGCGATTCCCACCACACCCAGCCACGGTCAGCGCCAGCCAACCCCAGTGCAGGGGACCGTCGGAGGGCGCCGCGCAGGCGCCCAGAAAGAGCGAGGCCATCGAGGCCAGCGAGATCTTGGGGTCGGCCAGCCGCCAGAGTCCGGCGCCGAAATCGAGGTTCGTGCTCATCGATCGGATTGTGCGGCAACTTCCGCGCCACCGCCGGGGTGGGCCGGATCTGGCGTGTTTTCGATAGAATCGCGGTTGCAAGGCGAGAGCGGGCTGGGTGAAATCCCCCACCGAGTTCGGCTCTCGAATCACGGGCAGGGATGCCCGTGCCACGCCAACCGGTAAAGGAGGTTCGACATGCGTAGCTTTGGATGGATCGGCGCCTCGCTGGTGCTGCTGGCCGCGGGCGCCTGCCTTCCCGTCCCCTCGCTGCACCCCTTCTATTCGCCGGGCGAGCCGGTCTTCGACGCCCGCCTGCTGGGGACCTGGAGCAACGAGGACGAAGCCCGCTTCGTCTTTTCCCGCTCGGGGAAGAACTCGTACCTGGTGTCGCTGGAGGCCGAAGGGAACTCGTACCGCTTGCGGGGACACCTGATCCGCGTGGCGGGCGAGGCGTTGCTGGACCTGACGCCGATCGAGCTGGACGAGGACGCCGAGGCCGAGCGCCTGCTGATCGGCCACCTGCTGGCGGTCCACTCGATACATCGGCTCCGCTTCGAGGGCGACGTGCTCGAGCTGGCCTCCCTGGACGACGACTGGCTGGACAAGCGGATCTCCCGGGGCGAGATCGTGATCGGTCACGCCCGGATCGACGACGTGCTGGTCCTGACGGCCCCGACCCGGGAGTTGCGGGCACTGCTGTCGCGCTACGCCGGGGACGACGAGGCGTTCCCCAGCCCCTTCGAGCTGCGGCGCGGCCCCTGAGAGGCCGTCCATCACTTTCCATTGCACCCGAAAGATCTTCCCGGCTAGATTGATTCGATGACGCTGGAGATCGGCCTGGTGCTGGCGCTGCTGGCGGCGGCGATCGTGCTGTTCGCGCTCGAGTGGCTCTCGGTGGACGTGGTCACGCTGCTGGTCCTGCTGGTCCTCATCGTCAGCGGGACGCTGACGCCGCAGGAGGCCTTCTCCGGGTTCGCCAACGACATCATCATCGTGCTCTGCTCCATCTTCGTCCTCTCCAAGGCGCTGCTGGAGACGGGGGTGATGGAGTCGCTGGCGTCGCTGATCGGCCGCTTCGGAGGCCGCACGTTGGGGCGGCTCCGGCTGACGGTGATGGCGGCGGTCGCGGCCGCCTCCTCGTTCATGAACAACACCACGGCCACGGCCGTCTTCTTGCCCGGCGTGCTGGGCGCCTGCCGGAAGCTGCGCCTGAATCCCGGCGGGGTGCTGATCCCGCTGGCCTTCGCCTCGGTTCTGGGCGGCACCTGCACGCTGATCGGCACCTCGACCAACGTGGCCGTCAGCGGCTACCTGCAGAAGACCGGGTTGCCGCCGCTTTCCCTGTTCGAGTTCCTTCCCGTGGGGCTGATCCTGGTGGTGACGGGTCTCCTGTTCGTGTCACTGCTGGGACGGCGGCTGCTGCCGGGCGGCGAAGCGGAGAGCTTTACCGAGCAGTACGAAATGAAGCAGTTCCTGTCCGAGGCGCGGGTCGAGGGAGGTCCCGGCCTGTCCGGACGTCCCCTGGACGGGACGCCGATCCCGGCGACCGGGGTGACCGTCCTGGAAGTGGCGCGCGGGCGCGAGCGGCGCCTGGCGGACGCCCGGACAGCGCTTCAGGGGGGGGACGTGCTGATCGTCAAGGGTCCCCGGGAGGCCCTGCTCCGGCTGGGAGAAGTGAAGGGGCTGAAAATGCTCGACCACACGGTGCGCGACCGCGACCTGGTCTCGCGCACGATCAGCATCGCCGAGGCCCTGGTCAGCCCGCGCTCCAGCCTGATCGGCCGCACCCTGACCGAATCGAACCTGCGGGGCCGCTACGGCGTCACCGCGCTGGCGCTCTACCGCAAGGGGCACGCGTTTCCCACCGGGCTGCGCAAGATCCCGCTGGAAGCCGGCGACGTGATCCTGCTGCAGGGAAGCCGGGAGCAGTTCGGTTCTCTGTGGAGAGAAGGGGAGCTGTGGCTGCTGGACCAGTCCGACTACTTCGTGGGACGCCGGCGCAAGGGGCTGCTGGCGGTGGGGGCCTTCGTGGGCGGGGTCGTGCTGGCCGGGACGGGCTGGCTGCCGCTGTCGGCCGCCTTCCTGCTGGCCGCGCTGGCGGTCGTCGTGACCCGCTGCCTCACCGTCGAAGAGGCGTACCAGTTCATCGACTGGCGGCTGGTCGTGCTGATCGCGGGGATGACCTCGGTGGGCCTGGCGCTGGAAAAGACGGGGGCGGCCGGGTTCGTGGCCGGGTTCCTGGTCGACCGGGCCGCGCCGCTGGGGCCGGTCGGGCTGCTGGCCGCCTTCGGCGTGGCCACGATCGTGCTGACGCAGCCGATGTCCAACGCCGCCGCCGCCCTGGTGATGCTGCCGGTCGCCGTCACCACCGCCGAGCAGATCGGGGCGGACCCGCGCAGCTTCGCGGTCATGGTGGCCCTCTCCGCCTCGGTGTCCTTCGTGACCCCCTTCGAGCCGTCCAGCATCCTGGTCTACAGCGCCGGCAAGTACCGCTTCCGCGACTTCGTGCGGGTGGGGTTGCCGCTGACGGTGCTGGATCTGGCGATTCTGCTGCTGCTGGTCCCCTACTTCTGGCCTTTGTTTCCGGCGCTGTAGGAAACGAGGGCGGCGTGCTACCCTGAGCCCGTGATTGCACGTAGATCGGCACTCCTCGCCTCCGTTGGGCTGGCGGTCTCGCTCAGCCTGTCACTGTCTGCACAGGACCTCTACGTCCCGGGTCGCCACGACGACTGGCTGCGCCGCACTCCGGAAGCGGCTGGTTTCGACGCCGCGGCTCTCCAAGCGGCCGTCGACTTCGCCCTGGCCAACGAGACCCGGGGGGAGCGGGACCTCGGAGTGCAGATCGCGCTGAGCTTCTCGCGGGAGCCCTCCGGCGACATCGTGGGCCCCACCCAGGAGCGCGGCGACCCCAGCGGGATCGTGCTGCGCCAGGGCTACCTGGTGGCCGAGTGGGGTCCGACGAAGCGCGTCGACATGACCTTCAGCGTCACCAAGTCGTTCCTGTCGGCGGTGGTCGGCCTGGCCTGGGACGAGGGCCTGATCGCCGACGTGGATGACCGGGTCGCCGGCTACCTGCCCGGCGGATACTTCGACAGCCCCCACAACGCCCCCATCACCTGGGATCACCTGCTGCGGCAGACTTCCGACTGGCAGGGCGAGCTGTGGGGGAAGGCCGACTGGATGGACCGGCCCGTGGGCGACGACCGCTCGGCCTGGCCGCGCCGCCGGCTGCACGAGCCGGGCAGCCACTGGAAGTACAACGACGTGCGCGTCAACCTGCTGGCCCTGGCCGCGCTGCACGTCTGGCGCCGGCCGCTGCCGCAGGTGCTGCGCGAGCGGGTGATGGAGCCGATCGGCGCGTCCAGTACCTGGCGCTGGCACGGCTACCGGAACTCCTGGATCGAGCTGGACGGCCTCGAGATGCAGTCGGTCAGTGGCGGCGGCCACTGGGGCGGCGGCATGTTCATCAACGCGCGGGACATGGCCCGCTTCGGGTGCTTGTTGCTGCGCCGCGGCCGCTGGGGCGATCGGCAGATCCTCTCCGAAGAGTGGATCGACATGGCCCGCACCCCCACGCCAGCCAACCCCAACTACGGGTTCATGAACTGGTTCCTGAACACCGACGGCCAGGGCGCCGTCCCCAGTTCCGGCCCCAACGCGGTGGCCCACCTGGGCGCGGGTACCAACGCCGTGTACGTCGATAACGACCGGGACCTGGTGGTGGTGGTCCGGTGGATCGAGCGGGACGCGCTGGACGGGTTCGTCTCGCGGGTGCTGGCGGCGCTGGAGTCCGGACCGGCGCAGTGAGCTTCCTGGTCCTGATCGGCCTGCTCTCGGTCTTCTCCTGGCTGGCGCAGCGGCTGTTGGCTGGTCGGGCGGAGCGGAAGGCGGCGATGCGCCACGGGATGGCCGGTGGGTTCCTCTTCACCGGGGTGGACCACTTCCTGTCGGCCGAGGCCCGCTACGTCCCCATGCTGCCGGAGTTCCTGGCGCCATGGGGCTGGGAACTGGTCTACCTGAGCGGGGCGGCGGAGCTGGCCGGCGCGCTGGGTCTGTTGATCTCCCCCCGTTGGTGCCGCGCCCGCGGACTCCCCGACCTGCGCCGCTGGGCGGGGCTCGGACTGGCCCTGCTGCTGGCTGTCCTGGTCGTCGCCAACGTCCACGTGGCCCTCAGCGGGGGGAGCGTGAAGGGGCTCGAGTTCGGTGCCTGGTACTACTGGCTTCGGCCACTTCTGCAGCCGGTCTTCATCTGGTGGGCGCTGTCCGTGTCTCGCGGCACGGGCATCCTTGCCCGTGATTCTTCTCGGTAGAATGCCGGCCTGGAAGGCAGGGCCACTCAGCGCGCCACTGTGGCGTCGGCCTGACGCAGCAATCCCGCCAGGTCGTCGGGCAGCAGCGCGAACGCCTGGCTGCGGATCGCTTCGGGGACGCCGCCGTAGAACGCCTCGGCGATGGACCCGGCGATGGCGGCCATGGTGTCGGTGTCGCCCCCCAGAGAAACGGCGGTGCGCACGGCGTCTTCGAAGTCCTCCGACTCCAGGAAGGCGAGGATCGACTCCGGGACCGAGCCCTGGCAGGAGACGTCGAAGCGGTAGTGGGGCCGGATCTCGTTCAGCGTCCGCTGCAGGTCGTAGCCGAAGCGCCGGCTGACTTCCCGGCGGATGTCCTCCTTGCCGGAGCCGGTGCGCGCCAGAAAGATCGACAGGGCGGTGGCCTGGGCGCCTTTGACGCCTTCCGGATGGTCGTGAGTGACGGCGGCGCTGCGCCGTGCCTCCTCCAGGACCTCCTCTTCGGAGTCCCGCAGGAACCCCACCGGGCTGACCCGCATCGCCGAGCCGTTGCCCCAGCTGTGGTACGGCTGGCGCCGCCGCTCGGCCGCCCAGTGGATGAAGCTGCCGCCGTAGCCGGCGTTCGGGTAGCGGTGGAAGTAGTCGTGAAAGGCGTCCACGTAGCTGCGGCCGTTGAGCAGGCAGTCCGCCACGGCGATCGTCAGCACGGTGTCGTCGGTGAAGCGGCAGCCCTGCGCGAACAGGGGGAACTGCTTGGTCTTGATGGGGAAGCCCTCGAACAGCGACCCGATGATGTCCCCGCACACTGCCCCCACCACGGTGAAACCATTGTTTGCCTCGGCGGGGGTGGGGTCAAGTCGGGTCTGGGGATCGAAAGACGGACTTCGATGAGAACAGGCCTTCCCACGACCAAAGCGACTCGTCGACTCGCTCGAAGACTTCGATTGCGTCCAAAAACTCCTGCTCCTCTTCCCTTGACCAGACGCCGATGAACTCGTCCAGCGAATCGCCGACCACGTTCGTCTGCCCTTCCGCCGGCTCGAGGCCGCCCCCCCGGCGGAGCAGCAACAGGGCTGCCTTGTTGAGAGAAATCCCGCGCCGTTGAGCAAGTTCGCGAATCCGACTCTCCAACTCAGAGTCGAAACCTCTCACGGTCAGCTGGTTCATGCGGTTCCTTGAGGTTGCTCGCCGGGTGCGTGCTGCGCAGCTCATCGTCTTCTCGCCAGTCGTAGCCGGAGAGCTGTATCACGGTTTTCGCCGCGGTCCCCGGTATGAGGAGAACCGGCGCCGGCTGGACGGGTTTCTCGAAAACCCCTACGTACGAATGTTGCCGGTGACCCTGGCGACGGCTGACCGTTTCGGGAGAATCATCGCGGCCTTGCGAAGGAAGGGTCGTCCGATTCCGACCAACGACGTGTGGGTCGCTGCGCAGGCCATGGAGAGCGGAGCCGACCTTCTCTCCTTCGATTCCCATTTCGAATTCGTCGACGGACTCGCCTGGGTGCGGCCGAATTCCTGAAACCGCAACCTCAGAGGAGCCTCTCCATTACCACCCGCACGACCTCGTCGTGAAGCGCGTCGGCGGTATGGCCTCCCACGTTGGCCAGGACGACGATCGCCACGCCCACGTCGGGCGCCAGCGAGAGCATCGAGGAGTGGCCGTCCACCTCGCCCCCGTGCTCGTAGATGCGGCCGGCCTCGGGATGGTCCTGAAAGAACCAGCCGGTGGCCGCGCCCTCGCCTTCATGCGGTCCGAAGCGGACGACCACTTCGCGCATTTCCAGCAGGCTGTCCCCCTTCACCACTCCCTCGCCCCCCGGCTCGGCCCCCAGGTGCAGCAGCGCGAAGCGGGCCAGATCCGAGACCGTCGAGGTCAACCCTCCAAAGCCCCACACCTCGCCGAAGACCCAGCGCCCGCGCTCGACCCGCTCGCGATCGGGCCAGTAGTGAGAGGCGATCCGGCTCTCGTCGGCGGCCGTCAGCGTCACCCGGGTGTCGCCCGTCCCCAGCGGCTCGAGCAGCTCCTCGCGCATCAGCTGTTCGTAGGGCCGTCCCGCGGCGCGCTCCAGCGCGTGTCCGAGCAGGCCCACCCCGAAGTTGGAGTATTGCCAGGACGAGCCCGGCTCGAACGCCAGCGCCG
Organism: Acidobacteriota bacterium; assembly: GCA_041578395.1. Taxonomy (GTDB): domain Bacteria; phylum Acidobacteriota; class UBA6911; order RPQK01; family JANQFM01; genus JBFGHG01. Next base: position 309 of record JBFGHG010000019.1, on the reverse strand, counting down.
TGCGGCCCAGGCCCAGGTAGAGCTCCGCGACGCTGTACGGCTCCATCACCGAGGGCGAGTTGGGGCGGTTCCTGCGGTTGGGCGGGTTGGGGGAAAAGCCGGCCTGGTGGGTGGCCAGCTGGTGCAGCGTCGGGACGACCGGGTCCGCGTCCCCCCACGCCGGGACGTCTACGTCGTCGGGGAGGTACCGGGAGACCGGAGCGTCCAGCGCCACGACGCCCTCGTCCCGGAGCTTCATCAGCAGAGTGGCGCTGAAGGTCTTGGTGACCGACCCGATCTGAAACAGGGTGCCGGCCTGGACCGGCTCCC
>JBFGHG010000018.1:0-12472 GCA_041578395.1 Acidobacteriota bacterium | reverse complement strand
TGCGGCGGCCACACGCACGCCATCTACCGCTTCGGCCTCCAGGACCTGCTCCCCGAGAACCTGGAGCTGATTCACGGGCCCGGCTGCCCGGTCTGCGTGCTCCCCATGGGACGGATCGACGACGGCCTCGAGCTGGCGAGGCAGCCCGGCATGATCTTCGCCGCCTTCGGCGACATGATGCGGGTCCCGGGCACCCGCGGGACTCCCCTCGAGCACCAGGCGCGCGGGATGGACGTGCGGATCGTCTACTCCCCGACGGACGCCCTCGAGATCGCCCGGGCCAACCCGGACAAACACGTCCTGTTCTTCGCCATCGGCTTCGAGACCACGGCGCCCTCCACGGCCCTCACCCTGAAGCGGGCCCGGGCGGAAAACGTTCCCAACTTCTCGGTGTTCTGCAATCACGTGACCATCATCCCCGCCATCCGGGCCATCCTCGATTCCCCCGACATGCGGCTGGACGCCTTCATCGGCCCGGGGCACGTCTCCACGGTGATCGGCTGCCGGCCCTACGAGTGGATCGCCGAAAACGAGGGCAAGCCGATCGCGGTGTCCGGGTTCGAGCCGGCCGACATCCTGCAGTCGATCGTCATGCTCCTGGGCCAGCTCGAGCGCGGGGAGTCGAAGGTGGAAAACCAGTACCGCCGCGTGGTCCCCCGGGAAGGCAACCGCGCCGCGCTGCAGGTGATGGCGGAGGTCTTCGAACTGCGCCCCTACTTCGAGTGGCGCGGGCTGGGGTTCATCTCCCAGTCGGCCCTGCGCATCCGCGGCGAGTACGCCCGCTGGGACGCCGAAAAGCGCTTCGACGTCCCGGGCGTCCGGGTGACCGACCCCAGGGCCGCCCAGTGCGGGGAAGTCCTCAAGGGCGTGCTGCGGCCGGCGCAGTGCAAGCTGTTCGGCAAGGAGTGCACTCCCGAACAGCCGGTGGGAGCGCTGATGGTCTCCGCGGAAGGCTCGTGCGCCGCCTACTACAACTACGAGCACCGCAAGAGGGCGGCCCGCAACCTGGTCTCGCTGCGATGAGCGGGACGGCGGAGGAGACACCCCCGGCAGTCCGCTTTCGCGAGGCCCGCATCGAAATGGCTCACGGCGCCGGAGGCAAGGCCACCCGCCGGCTGGTGGAGGGGCTGTTCGTCCCGCTCCTGTCCGACGCCTCCGCGCCGCCTCTGGGGGACGCCGCGTCGCTGGAACTGGACGGTGCCCGCCTGGCCGTGACCACCGACGGTTTCGTCGTCACCCCCTTGCGTTTCGCGGGCGGCTCGATCGGAGAGCTGGCCATCCACGGGACGGTCAACGACCTGGCGGTGGCGGGCGCCCGGCCCGAGGTGATCGTGGCCGGTTGGGTGCTCGAAGCGGGGCTGGAGACCGAGGTCCTGGAGGCGGAAGTCCGGGCCATGGGCCGGGCGGCCCGGCAGGCGGGCGTCCGGGTGGTGGGGGGAGACACCAAGGTGGTCGACCACGGCAAGGCCGACCGGATGTACGTCACGACCACCGGGATCGGCCGCTTCCTGCCGGGGCTCGAGACCGATCCCCACTCGGTCCGCCCCGGCGACCGGATCATCCTCTCCGGGCCCATCGGCGATCACGGGATCACCATCCTGCTGGCGCGCGGGGAGCTCGACCTGGAGGCGGACCTGCGCTCGGACACCCGCTCGGTCTTCCCCATGGTGGAGGCGCTGGCGCAGGCGGCGGGGCCGGCGGTACGCTGGATGCGCGACCCCACCCGGGGAGGGCTGGCCACCGCCCTGAACGAACTGGCGCGCGACTGCCGGCAGGGGATCCAGCTGCAGGAGCAGGAGATCCCCGTGCGCGACGCCGTACGCGGGTCGTGCGAACTGCTGGGCCTGGACCCGCTGCACATCGCCAACGAAGGGCAGTTCGTGGCGGTGGTGGCTGCCTCCGGCGCCGCGGCGGCGCTGGAAGCGATCCGGGGCGTCCCGGGCGGGGAGGAGGCGCGCCTGATCGGCGAGGTCTGTCCCGAGCCGGCGGGGTCGGTCCTGGTGACGACCCCCTACGGCGGCAGCCGCATCGTCGACATGCTGGTGGGCGACCCGCTGCCCAGGATCTGTTGAGGAGGACATGAACGCGAAGCTGGAAGCCGGCACCGTCCAGGAGCGGCTGCTGGAGAGAAACGGAGTCTGCCGCTCGTTCTTCTCCCGCGAGTCGGAGCGCCTGGCCCGGGCCTGCCGGGAGATGGCCGAGCGTTTCCTGCGCGGCGGCCGCCTGCTGGCATTCGGCCGCGGCGCCCAGGCCACCGACGCCCAGCACGTCTCGGTGGAGTTCGTCCACCCCGTCATCGTCGGCAAGCGGGCGCTGCCGGCGCTCGACCTCAGCCCGCTGTTCGAACCCTGGCTCGAGACCCTCCTGCGGCCCGAGGACATGGCGATGGGGTTCGGCCCCCCCGGCGGCGACGAGGCGGTGGAGCGCGCGCTGGGCCGGGCGGCGGACCGCGGGGCCATGACCTTCGCGCTTCCGGGCGGCGGCGGCAGCTACCACGTGGCCGCGCCCAGCACCGACCCCTTCGTGCACCAGGAAGTGATCGAGATCCTCTACCACACGCTGTGGGAGACCGTGCACGTCTTTTTCGAGCACCACGAAATGGGGCGGGACGTGGGGGAGGCCGGCTTCCTGTACCCCTTTCTGGGCAGCGGCGGAGAGCCGTCCGGCGACCTGGTGGCGGAGGTGGCCGCCTCGATCGAGGCCAAGGCGGCCGACGACGCCGGGCTGCGGGAGCGGGTGGCGCGCGAACAGGCGGGGCCCATCCGGGACGCGGTCGAGGCGATGGGCGAGCGGCTGCGCCTGGGAGGCAAACTGATCCTGTTCGGCAACGGCGGGTCGGCCACCGACGCCAACGACTGGGCCTTCGACTGCGTGGCGCCTCCCGCCGGCTGCCGCGCCCTTGCAGCCGTCTCCCTGGCGCTGGAGCCGGCCAACCTCACGGCCATCGCCAACGACGTCGGGGTGGAGGTCGTCTTCGTGCGCCAGCTGATCGCCCAGGCCCGTCCCATGGACGTGGCCGTGGGCATCTCCACCAGCGGCGGTTCGGGCAACGTGGTGGCCGCGCTCGAGCAGGCCCGCAAGCAGGGACTGGCGACCGTCGCGCTGCTCGGCTGCGACGGGGGCGAAGTCGTCCGCCGGGGCCTGGCCGACTTTCCGATCGTGGTCCCCTCCGATTACGTCCCGCGCATTCAGGAGGTGCAGGCCTCGATCTACCACGTCATGCGCCAGGGACTCGAGGAGGCCGTCCATGGCTGAGATCGAGCTGTTCGGCACCGCGAGCTGTCCCTACACCGAAGAGGCCCGCGAGTCCCTCGAGTGGAAACGGGTCGATTTCGTCGAGTACGACGTGGAGCGGGACGCCGAGGCCCGCCGGAGGTTCGAGCGGCTGGTGGAGGCGCCGCGGATGGTCCCGGTGCTGGTAAAAGACGGCCGGGTGATCCAGGTCGGCTGGCAGGGGCGGGGCTGCGTGGTGGGAGCGTGATCGAATGACCGAGGCCCGCGCGATCCACGTCCGGGGCGTCGTCCAGGGAGTGGGTTTCCGCCCGCACGTCTACCGGTCGGCTCGGGCGCGGGGCCTGGCCGGCTGGGTGCTCAACCAGCAGGACGGCGTGCGCATCCACGTGGAGGGAGAAGCGGCCGCGCTGGACGACTTTCTGTCGGCCCTGCGGGGCGAGCCGCCTCCCGCCGCCGCCATCCGCTCGATCGACGTGCAGGCGGCCGCCCCGGCCGGGTACCCGGACTTCACGATTGGGGAGAGCCTCGAGGGGGAAGCGCCCAGCACCTCGATGCCGCCGGACCTGCCCGTCTGCGACGAATGCCTGGAGGAGCTGTTCGACCCCGCGGACCGGCGCTGCGGGTATCCCTACCTCAATTGCACCCAATGCGGTCCCCGCTTCAGCGTCATCGAGGCCCTCCCCTACGACCGCGCCCACACCACCATGCGGGCCTGGCCGCTGGACGAGTTCTGTGCCTCCCAGTACCACGACCCGTCAGACCGCCGCTTCCACGCCCAGCCGGTGGCCTGCCCGGCCTGTGGTCCCCACTATTTCCTGAAGTCGGGAGAGGCCGAGACGCGCGGGGACGCGGAGGCCGTCGGCGCCGCCGCCCGGCTGCTGGAGGCCGGAGGGATCGTGGCTGTCAAGGGTCTGGGAGGCTATCACCTGGCCTGCGATGCCCGCCGGGCGGAGGCCGTGGCGGCGCTGCGGGAGCGGAAGTTCCGCAAGGAGAAACCCTTCGCCCTGATGGGCCGCGACCTGGAAGTGGTCCAGGGGTGCGTGCAGCTCTCCGCGGCCGCCCTGCAGCTGCTGCAATCGCCGGCGCGCCCCATCGTCCTGGCCCCCGCCCGAGCCCGGCTCGACGGGGTCGCACCCGGCAGCCCGGAGCTGGGCGTCATGCTTCCCTACACGCCGCTGCACCACCTGCTCTTCGCGGCCGGCGCGCCGGAGCTGCTGGTGATGACCAGCGCCAACCGCTCCAGCGAGCCGATCGCCTACCGGGACGAGGACGCGCTGGCGCGGCTCGAGGGCCTGGCGGACGCCTTCCTGATCGGAGAGCGCCCCATCGCGCGCCGGGTGGACGACTCGGTGGCGCGCCACGGCCCCTTCGGTCCCCTCCTGCTGCGCCGGTCCCGGGGGTACGCTCCCGGCGCGGTGGCAGCTCTGCCGGACGGCGGGCCCATCCTGGCCGTGGGGGCGGATTTGAAGAACACGGTGACACTGGTGGTGGACGGCCAGGCCTTCGTGTCTCAGCACATCGGCGACCTGGGACAGAGCCAGTCGCTGGTGGCGTTCCGGGAGACCATCGACGACCTGCTGGCGATGTATCGGGTGAGGCGGGAAGCCTTGACGGTGGTGGCCGACGCCCACCCTCAGTATCGTTCGGGCCTGCACGCCGCGACCCTCGCAGCGGCCTGCCACGGGACCGTGCAGCACCACCGGGCGCACGTGGCCTCGGTGCTGGCCGAAAGGCAGGCCCACTCGGAGCCGGTGGCGGGCGTCGCCTTCGACGGGACGGGATACGGTGAGGACGGCGTCATCTGGGGCGGCGAGGTCTTCGTGGGGAGTCTGAAGGACGGCCTGCAGCGGGCGGCGCACCTGCGTCCGGCCCTGCTGGCCGGGGGAGACGCGGCGGCCCGCCACCCGGTGCAGGCGGCGGCGGGCTTTCTGTGCCAGCTCCCGGACGCCCCCGACTTCCAGGCCGAGCCCTTCGACTTTCCGGCCCGCTTCGACGGGGCGCGCCAGCTGCTGGCCCGGCGCCTTCGCACTTTCCCGACGACCTCGATGGGACGGCTCTTCGACGTGGCCGCCGCCCTGCTCGGGTTCACCCGCGAGATCACCTTCGAGGGTCAGGCGGCGATCTGGCTCCAGCACGGGGCAGCGACGGGGAAAGGGGTTGCGTGCTACCCGTTTCCCTTCGCCGCCCGCGAGCTCGACTTCCGGCCGCTGCTGGGGGCGGTGATCGCCGACCGCCTGGCGGGCCGGGACCCGGCCCAGATCGCGTACGCCTTTCACGCCGGCGTTGCCCGGGGGCTCGGCCTCGCGCTCGGCGAGATTTGCCGGCAGCGGAAGCTGGGGACGGTGGTGCTGTCGGGAGGCGTGTTCCAGAACACGCTGCTGCTGGAACTGCTGCGGCCGCGGCTGGAGGCGGCCGGCCTCAGGGTCTGGACCAATCGGCTCGTCCCCCCCAACGACGGCGGCATCAGCCTGGGGCAGGCGGCGCTGGCGGCTTTCGGACGGTGGGACGCCGCCCCGGGGGCGCCTTCGGAGGTGGTGCGGCAGTTGGACCCGCCGACGCCGCCGGTGGGGAGCGCGAAGTGATCAGCCTGCTGTCGGTCGTCGCCATCGGTTTCGTGCTGGGGATCGCCCACGCCGCCGACCCGGACCATGTCATCGCCGTGACGACCATCGTCGACCGGGAAGGCAGCCTGCGGCGGGCGGCCTGGGTCGGACTGGCCTGGGGAATCGGTCACACGCTGACCATCCTGGCCGTCGGCTCGGCCGTGATCCTGCTGGGCGTGGTGATTCCCGCCCGGCTGGAGCTGAGCATGGAACTGTCGGTGGCCCTGATGCTGGTCCTGCTGGGAGTGGCCAGCGTGGCCCGCTTCCGCAGGGAACTTCCCGGCGCCGCCGGACCGGGCCACGTCCACTCTCACCCGCACCTCCACGGCGACTACATCCACACCCATTCGCACGGACACGGGCCCGACGAGCACACCCACGGCGAGGACGAGACGCCGCTGGCCCGGCTGGACGGGCGGCTGGGCCGGGCGGGACTCTACCGCCTGCTGCGCCCGCTGGTGGTGGGCGTGGTGCACGGACTGGCCGGCTCGGCCGCCGTCGCCCTGCTGATCATGGCGACCATCCCCCATTCCCGGTGGGCCGTCGTGTACCTGCTGGTCTTCGGGGCGGGCACCATCGCCGGAATGACCCTCTTCACGGTCGCCGTGACCTCGGCGTCCATCCGCCTGCGGATGCGCTATCGGGGCTTTTCCCGCTGGATGGGCGTCGGTTCGGGGTTCGTCGCCGTGGTTTTCGGCCTGTTCATGGTCTGGCGGCTGCTGGGGTGAGAGCCGAACGACCTCGGAGCCGGTTTCAGCTCGCTCGACCTCTCGCTGGACAGGGAAGTGAGGAGCGCTCCGCTGCGGCCCAGACCGTCGGCAGGTGATCCAGATGGATGGGCGCAGCTGCGGGGCATCCCATCCGCCTCGGTGAGGACGGCCTCCGTGGGGATGTCGCGGATCCCGGTTCCACACGCGACGGTTCCCTCCCGGGCGCTCACGGTTTATCCTTCCCTCGGAAACGGTGAACCCATGAGCAAGAAGCGACCCGACCTGCGCAGCCGGCAATGGTTCGGCCTGGCCGGCCGTGACGGCTTCGTCCATCGAAGCTGGATGAAGAACCAGGGGTTTCCGCCCGACGTCTTCGGAGACCGGCCCGTGATCGGAATCTGCAACACCTGGTCGGAGCTGACTCCCTGCAACCACCACTTCCGCAAGCTGGCCGAGCACGTCAAGCGCGGGGTCTGGGAAGGGGGAGGCTTCCCGCTGGAGTTCCCGGTGATGAGCCTGGGGGAGACACTGGTGCGCCCTTCCACCATGCTCTTCCGCAACCTGGTCTCGATGGACGTGGAGGAGACCATCCGCGCCAACCCGCTGGACGGCGTGGTGCTGCTGGCAGGCTGCGACAAGACCACGCCTGCCCTGGTGATGGGCGCGGCCAGCTGCGACCTCCCCTCGCTGGTCGTCTCGGGCGGTCCCATGCTCAACGGCAAGTTCCGGGGCCGCGACATCGGCTCGGGCACGCACGTGTGGAGCTTCTGCGAAGAGATGGCGCGGGGGCGCATGTCGCCCGAGGAGTTCTTCGAGGCCGAAGCATGCATGTCCCGCTCGGCCGGCCACTGCATGAGCATGGGGACGGCCTCCACCATGGCCGTGATGGTGGAGGCGCTGGGGATCGCCCTGCCCACCAACGCCGCCATCCCGGCCGTGGACAGCCGCCGCTACGTGCTGGCGCACCTGGCGGGCCGGCGCATCGTCGAGATGGTCCACGAAGACCTGCGGCTGTCCCACGTCCTGACCCGGCCGGCCTTCGAGAACGCCATCCGCGTCAACGGGGCGGTGGGCGGATCGACCAACGCCGTCGTCCACCTGCTGGCCCTGGCGGGGCGGGTGGGGCAGCCGCTGGAACTGGCCGACTGGGACCGGCTGGGCCGCGGCGTCCCCTGCCTGCTCAACCTGATGCCCTCCGGCGAGTTCTTGATGGAGGACTTCTACTACGCGGGCGGCCTTCCCGCGCTGATGCAGGAGATCCGCGACCTGCTGCACCTGGACGCCCTCACCGTCTCGGGGCGCACGCTGGGGGAGAACATCGAAGGAGCCGAGTGTTTCAACGGCGAGGTGATCACGCCGCGGTCACGGCCGCTCCAGCCGCAGGGCGGCATCGCCGTGCTGGAGGGCAACCTGGCGCCGGACGGCGCGGTGCTCAAACCCTCGGCGGCCAGTCCCGAACTGATGCGCCACGCGGGGCGGGCCGTGGTCTTCGACGACATCGACGACTACAAGGCGCGGGTGGACGACGACGGACTCGACGTCGGTCCCGACGACGTGCTGGTACTCCGCAACTGCGGCCCCAAGGGGTATCCGGGCTTTCCCGAAGTGGGCAACTTCCAGCTGCCGCGCAAGCTGCTGGCCCGGGGAGTGCGCGACATGGTCCGCATCTCCGACGCCCGCATGTCGGGGACGGCCTACGGAACCGTGGTGCTGCACGCCGCCCCGGAGGCGGCCATGGGAGGTCCCCTGGCCCTGGTGCGGGACGGCGACCGGATCGAACTGGACGTCGAGCGGCGGCGCCTCCACCTGGAGGTCGCGGAAGAGGAACTGGCGGCCCGCCGCTCCGCCTGGCGTCCGGCGCCGCCTCCCTCGGAGCGGGGCTGGTACCGGCTCTACTTCGAACACGTGCTGCAGGCCGACCGGGGGGTCGACCTGGATTTCCTGGTGGGGAGCAGCGGCACGCCCCTGCTGCGCGAGAATCACTGAGCGACCGTTGATGTCTATCGCGTTTTTGATACGCTTCCCATTATGAAAACTATTGCGATTACTATTGCTCCCGACACTGTGGAGCGGTTGGACCGGTTCCTGAAACAGGAGCCGGCGGTCTTTCGAAGCCGCTCTGAGTTGGTGCGTCAGGCTCTTTCCGAGTTTCTGGCGCGCATGGAACGCGAACTCGAGGAGCAACGTGAGCGCCGGATTTTCCGACGCGAACGAGATCGACTCGCGCGCGACACGGCGGCGTTGATTGCCGAGCAGGCAGACGCATGAGGTGTGGAGAGATCTACCGGACTCGCCATGAGGTCCGAGAACGGGGCGGAAAACCGGAATGCTACCTGATCGTATCTCGTGATTTCGTGGCCGGCAACGACGACATCGACACGGTGGTGTGCGTGCCCATCTACTCTCGGGTTCTGGGAATCAGCAGCGAAGTGGGCCTGGGAGTAGATGACGGTCTAGCTCGGGAGAGCGCTGCGCGGTGCGATTTCTTGACACTGATGTTCAAGAAAAAACTGACGCATTTCGTGGCAACGCTGCCTGTGGAACGGATTGGAGAGCTGAACCGGGCCCTGGCGTACGCACTGCAACTGGATGCCCCCACAATGAGGAACAAATGAGAATCAGCCCCGACCATTCCAGCCAGCAGGGACGTTCACCGGAATTCGATCGCCGCGGGTTCCTGTCGGCCGCCGGCGTGTTGGCGGCGGCAGCCGGCGCGGCTCAGGCGGCCGTGCAACGCAGCTTCGGGCCAGCAGCCGAGCCGGTCCGCTACCCCGACCCCGACGTGGTCGTGCTCGACCCGCGCTTCGGCCGCTACAAGCTGGGCAACTCCCCCATCCAGCGCCTCCACCACGGCACTCTCTGGGCCGAGGGGCCCGCCTGGAACGGGGTGGGGCGCTACCTGATCTGGAGCGACATCCCGGGCGACGAGCAGCTGCGCTGGCTGGAGGAGGACGGCCACGTCTCGCGGCGCTTCCGTTTTCCGTCGGGCAACAGCAACGGCAACACCTTCGATGGGCAGGGCCGCCAGATCTCCTGCCAGCATGGCCCCCGCCGGGTGGTCCGCTACGAGCACGACGGCAGCGTCTCGGTGCTGGCCGACTCCTACGACGGCAGGGAGCTGAACGCTCCCAACGACGTGGCGGTGAACCCGCGGGACGGATCGATCTGGTTCACCGACCCGGGCTACGGGAGCCTGATGAACTACGAGGGCCGCCGGGCGGACACCGGTTCGGTGCAGCCCTTCCAGAAGGAGGCCGTCTACCGGATCGACGCCGCCGGCGGCCGGCTGCGGAAGGTGGCCGACCAGCCCTTCAAGCCCAACGGCCTCGCCTTCTCCCCCGATCTCGAGCGGCTCTACGTCTCGGACACCGGCGTCTCGCACTACGCCGGCGCCGAGAACATCGTCTGGGTCTTCGATGTCGAAGGCGAGCAGCTCGGCAACCCGCGCACCTTCGCCCGCATGGATCTGGACGGCCGCAACGGCCTGGCCGACGGGATCACCACCGACGAGGACGGCAACCTGTGGGCCAGCGCCGGCTGGGGGGGCGAGGGGTACGACGGCGTCCACGTCTTCGCCCCCGACGGAGTCCGGATCGGCCAGATCCGCCTGCCGGAGATCTGTTCCAACGTCTGCTTCGGAGGCTCCAAGAGAAACCGCCTCTTCATGACCGCCAGCCAGTCGCTGTACGCCCTGTACGTGGAGACGCGGGGCGCCCACGCGGTGGGGACGTGAGGGCCTACCCTCCGCTTCACGGCTCGGTTTTGCCCGGCCCGCCGGCCCCTGAGCTTTCCGCCAGGGAGCGCAGCAGGGTGGCCAGGGTGACCCGCACCTCCCGCTTCGCGGAGTGGAGAAGAAAGTTGAAGAGCCTCAACAATTCCAGGTGTTCCCGCGTGTAGCTCTCGGTCCCTCCCGGAGGCCTGCCTCGCGTTCGGAAGGCCTGATCGAGAATGCACACGCCGTCCAGGCTGACCGGACAGCGGTCTCCCACCTCCAGCACCGGAGCCGGGTCGAAAAAGCTGGCCACGGGCACCTCCAGAGCTGCGGCCAGTTTCTGCAAGGTGCCGATCGAAGGGTTGATGCGGCCGTTCTCCAGGCGTGACATATACGATACCGCCATTCCGGCGCTCCGGCAGAGCTGTTGCTGAGTCTGCTCGCGGTGCAGGCGGATCTGCCGGATCTTGGCACCCACGTTCATCTCGAGACTCCTGCGCGCTCCCGGGCGCCCATGGTGGCGCCGGCGACCCGTTCCGGGGAGCAGCCACATGACCGATCGTAAAGATTGTTGTCCGATAAAGCAACTCAGGTGCATCAAGAGATTTGCCTTCTTTGTCAATAGGTGCTTTCATCGGACACACGTGGGCCGCGGCAAGAGAGCGCGGACCGCACCTCGAGCCGACCGCCGAGCCAGGCCGTCTTTCCGAAACACGGTCGTGGCCGGCAAACCCTCAGGAGGACTTGCCATGCGCATTCCGACCTTGCTCGTTGTCTGGAGCTGCTTCCTGCTGCTGTCGTCGCCGCTGGCGGCGCAGTTCGAGGCCAATCTGCCGCAAGTCGCCAATGGATTCCTGATCCAGACGACTTTCGTCTTTTTCAACAACGGTGACGAGACGGCCGAGGTGAGACTGGAGTTGAGGAACGACGACGGTGCTCCGTTCGTGCTCGATCTGGCCGGCCTGGGCGTGGGCAGCACTCACGAGTTCACGCTCGAACCAGGGCAGACCCGTTTCTTTCCCAGCGACGGCCGGGGCGAAAACCGGGCGGGAGCCGCGCGGGTGACGGCCACGTCCGCCATCGGGGTGTCCGCCATCTTCTCACTGTTGGGACCCCCTCCCAACGTGGGAGTGCTGACAGAGGCGGGCGTGGGCACGTCGCCTCCCCTGGCCGACTTCGTCATTGCGGTGGACACCACGGGCGGATTCAACACCGGCTTGGCCATCCAGAACCTGAGCGGCAGCCCCAATGAGGTGACCTTCCGGATCGCCGGACCCGGGGTGGCCTCGAGCCAGGGTTTTCCCGAGGGCGTCGACGAGGTGAGCCGCACGCTTCCGCCCAATGGCCACCTCGCGGTATTCGTGAGCGGGCGGGACCAGTTGTTTCCCGCTCTCAGCGACTTTCAAGGGCGAATGGTCGTGATTCCGTCCGCCCCGGTCGCCGCCATCACGCTTCGGCAGGCCAGGGACGGGTTCCCCCTGACCACCCTGCCGGTGGTCTCCACGGCCTCGCTGCAGACTACCTTCAAGCTCCCCCAGATCGCCGCCGGCGACACCATCCAAACCCAGTTCGTGATCTTTGGGCTGGCCGATGCGGCAGGCGTCCCGGATCAGTCGGGCGACGTCGAGTTGACCCTGACGGACGACGACGGCAATCCCTTCGAAGTGTCCCTCTCCAATGGACTGAGCGGCAGCTCTTTCTCCCTGGCGCTGGAGTCGGACGGAGCGCTCTTCTTCGAAACGGTCGGCGGCGGGACGCCGGTAGCCGGGGCCGCCAGCGTGGTGTCCGACTTTCCCATCGGGATCTCGGCAATCTTCACCCTGAACCTCCCGGGCAGGCCGACCACCGAAGCCGGCGTCGGCGACTCCCGGGCCTTGGATCGCTTCACGCTGCCCGCGGACCTGACGGCCCCCTTCGACACGGGCCTGGCTCTCTTCAACGACAATCCGGAGACGGCCAGCGTGGAGGTGGCTTTCATCAACCAGGATGGAGCGTTGGTTCAGGACAGCAGCCTGGCGATCGCCCCCTTCTCGGCAGAGCTGATCGTTCCGTCCGCGGCGCTGGAGCCGATGGGCCCGTCGAGCCATCGCTCCCAGTTCATCGGGCAACTCTTGCCCGGGCTGGACCTGTCGGGCCGTCAGGGTCAGGTGACGGTCGTTTCCACCCACCCGTTGTCCGCCCTGACTCTCCGGCAGAGTCCCACCACTCTCACC
>JBFGHG010000017.1:0-12508 GCA_041578395.1 Acidobacteriota bacterium | reverse complement strand
TCGGAGTTGGCGGAGCTGGCGCAGCGGAAGAATGACGGCCTGGAAGGCCGTCTCACAGCGGCCCGGCACATCGGAAACCGACCCTTGAGGCCCGGTTTTACCGGGCGAAAAGCGGGCGGAAGCTCTGGAGGGCGAAATGGGCGATGACGCTAACTTGTTGAAACCAAAGCGCGCCCGGCAGGATTCGAACCTGCGACCTACGGATTAGAAGTCCGTTGCTCTATCCAGCTGAGCTACGGGCGCTCGAGAGACGCTGTCCACGGCCACTATAGGCGAACCCTCGCGGACGCGGCAAATCGCTTGCTCAATCCCCCAGCCGGTCCCAAATCGCCTCCACGTGAATCCGGCCCGTGTCCAGCAGCGGGACGCCCGACGCCTCCTGCTGGCGCAGCAGCAACGGCAGCTCCGTACCGCCCAGCACCAGCGCTTCGATCCCCTCCTCACGCACCATCCGCTGCGTGATCTGCAGCAACCCCTGGCGCGTCTCGTCCCGAAAGTTGCCCTCCACCAGCTCTCCCATGTAGCGCGTGTGAATCCAGGTCCGCTCGTCCTCCCTCGGCAACACGACCTCGACGCCCGCCGGCTCCAGGACGTCACGGTAGACCCCGCTCTCCATCGTGAAACGGGTGCCGAACAAGCCCACCCGGCGCGCCCCCGACGCCGACACCCGGTCCCGCGTCGCCTCGACGATGCTCAACAGCGGCACGGGGGAGCGCCGGGCCACCTCGTCGAACACGATGTGCGGCGTGTTGGAGGCGAAGGCGGCCAGCGACGCCCCCCCGATCGACAGCCGGTACAACTCCTGCAGCAGGTAATCGACCAGCTCCAGCTTCGACTCCCGCTCCACCAGGCCGACCATCTGCGTGAGGTCGAGGCTGTCGATCAGGATTCGCGGATACCCGCGATCCGGAAACCGCTCCCGGTACAGTGCCACCAGCTTTTCGTAGTAGTAGACCGTCGACGAGGGCGCGATCCCGCCCACGATCCCGATGATCCTCTTCTCTCCCATGCGTCCTCCCCCAGCTCCCCGGCGCGGCGAGTGTAGCACCCATTGCCGACACGGCCGCCGTGCGTCAAACTCGCAGCGTGGCAGACGAACTCGCCCGAAACCACCCGTTTCAGGAACCGGCCAAGTGAAAGTCGCAGAGTACGGCCGCACCGGACCCCGGGTCGTGCTGCTGCACGGTGGCCCGGGCGCGCCCGGCTACCTGCGTCCGGTCGCCGAACAGCTCTCCCGCGACTTCCGCGTCCTGGAACCCTGGCAGCGTCCGAGCGGAGGCGAGCCGCTCAGCGTCGCCCGCCACGTCGAAGACCTGGACCGCCTCGTTTCTCGATTCGCGCCCTCACGGCCCGCACTGGCCGGGCACTCCTGGGGAGCCATGCTGGCGCTCGCCTACGCCGCCGCCCATCCGGACAAAGTCGCCGCCCTGCTGCTGATCGCGTGCGGTACCTTCGACCCCGCTTCGCGCCGGCGGCTGCAGGACACGCTCGAGAAGCGGACCGGCTCCCGGTTGCGCCGGCGTCTGTCGGCGCTGCGCGCGCGCTCCCTCGATCCCGACCGCGAGATGGCCGAGATGGCCCGCCTGACCCTGCCCCTCTACTGCCACGGCCCGCTGGCGGCCGATCTCCCCATCGGACAATGCGACGCCCGCGCCCACCGGGAGAGCTGGCGGGACATGCTGCGGCTGCAGGACGAGGGAGTCTATCCGGACGCCTTTGCCGCCATCACCGCTCCCATCCTGATGCTGCACGGTGCCGGCGACCCTCACCCGGGCCGGATGATCCGCGACAATCTGGCTCCCTACCTCCCCCAGCTGGAGTACCATGAATGGGATCGTTGCGGGCACTACCCCTGGCTGGAAGCCGCGGTTCGCGACGACTTCTTCGCCCGCTCAGCCGGCTGGCTCACTCGCCGGCTGGGGAGACCCGAGGAGGAGGCCTCATGAAAGTGAAACTGGTCGCTCTGGCCGCCCTTTTCCTTTTGGCCGCGTCCTTTGCCTTTGCCGCCGAGCAGCCTCGGGCGCGCGAGCTGGGCGTCCCCTTCGAGGGGAAACCCGGCCCCTTGAACGCCATCACCGATGTCGCCGGCGTCGAGGTCGGACACGTCACGCTCGTCTCCGGCCAGGGACCGCTCGAAGTCGGTTCCGGCCCCGTGCGCACCGGCGTGACCGCCGTCCTGCCCCGCGGCCGCCAGGACGCCACGCCCGTATTCGCGGGCTGGTTCTCCCTGAACGGCAACGGCGAGATGACCGGCACCACCTGGATCGAGGAGTCGGGCCTGCTGGAGGGCCCCGTCATGCTCACCAACACGCACAGCGTGGGCGTGGTGCGCGACGCCGTGATCCATTGGCGGGTGCGCCGCGGCGACCCCGATCAGTCCGGCTACTGGTGGTCGCTGCCGGTGGTGGCCGAGACCTGGGACGGATATCTCAACGACATCAACGGCTTTCACGTCGAGCCCGAGCACGTCTTCGCCGCGCTGGAAGGAGCCCGCTCCGGTCCCGTGACGGAAGGAAACGTGGGCGGCGGCACCGGGATGATCTGCCACGAGTTCAAGGGCGGCATCGGCACCGCCTCGCGCCTGACGCCCCGGGGGGAGACGGTGGGCGTGCTGGTGCAGGCCAACTACGGCCTCCGGCAACAGCTCACCATCGCCGGCGTGCCGGTGGGCCGCGAGATCAGCGAGGGGACGATCTGGTCGCGGGAGACCGGCTCCATCATCATCGTGGTGGGGACCGACGCGCCCCTGCTGCCGCACCAGCTGAAACGGCTGGCCCGGCGGGCCTCGCTGGGGCTGGCGCGGCTGGGCAGCGTGTCGGGCAACGGCTCGGGCGACATCTTCGTCGCCTTCTCCACGGCCAATTCGGAGGCCGCGAAGGCGATGGGCAAGTCGTCGCTGGAGACGCTCTCCAACCCCCAGATGTCGCTGCTGTTCGAAGCCGTGGTCCAGGCCACCGAGGAGGCCATCGTCAACGCCCTGGTGGCGGCCGACACCATGGAGGGACGCGACGGCCACCGGGTGCTGGGACTCCCGCACGAACGCCTGCGCGAGGTGCTTCGGAAGTATGGGCGGCTGCAAGAGGATTGATCCGATGCGGGCGATGCTGTTTCAGGAGGTGGGAGAGCCGCTCGAGGCGCGCGAGATCGAGCGGCCCGAGCCGGGGCCGGGCCAGGTGCTGGTGCAGATCGACGCCTGCGCGGTTTGCCGCACCGACCTGCACGTGGTGGACGGCGACCTGAAGGACCCCAAGCTGCCGCTGGTGCCGGGACACGAGATCGTGGGCCGGGTGGAGTCGCTGGGGGAGGGGGTGGAAGGCCTCGCCGAAGGCCAGCAGGTGGGCGTGCCCTGGCTGGGCTGGACCTGCGGGCAGTGCCGCTACTGCAGCGACGGCCGCGAGAACCTGTGCGGGCAGGCCCGCTTCACCGGTTACACGATCGACGGAGGGTATGCCGAGTACACGGTGGCCGACCAGCGCTACTGCCTGCCGGTGCCGGAGTCGTACGAGCCGGTGGCGGCGGCGCCGCTGCTGTGCGCGGGCCTGATCGGGCACCGCTGTCTGCGCATGGCCGGCGACGCCCGGCGGCTGGGACTGTACGGGTTCGGCGCGGCCGCTCACATCGTGGTCCAGGTGGCGCGCTGGGAGGGCCATCGGCTGTACGCCTTCACCCGCCCCGGGGACGGGGAGTCGCAGCGCTTCGCCCTGCGGATGGGAGCGGAGTGGGCCGGCGACTCCGACGAGCTGCCTCCCGAGGAGCTGGACGCGGCCATCATCTTCGCGCCGGTGGGCGCCCTGGTGCCGGCCGCGCTGGAGGCGGTGGCCCGAGGCGGGACCGTGGTCTGCGGCGGCATTCACATGAGCGACATCCCGCGCTTCCCCTACGAGCTGCTGTGGGGCGAACGGACCGTCCGCTCGGTGGCCAACCTCACTCGGCAGGACGGGCTGGACTTCATGCAGATCGCGCCCCGGGTGCCGGTTCGGACCGAGACGCGGAGGTACGCGCTGGAGGAGGCGAATCAGGCGTTGGGAGACCTGCGGGAAGGGCGCCTGGAAGGGGCGGCGGTGCTGGCAATCCGCACGGGCTAAGAGTCTCTTGGCCGCGGCAGAGGCCGGACGCGAATTCGGTCGTTGGTCACGACGCTGAAATGTCCGGCCCATTTCAATGGGCTCCGCAGGGCCTCCAATACCCTCCGGTTCTCTTCTCGGGGATTGTCACCGGTTAGTCGAAAAAGAACGATGCCGGACTCCGCGGGCATACGCAGTCGAAAGGCCAGTTCGGCAAAATCCTTGTCATGCGTCAGGACGACTCGACGTTCTTTCTGGGCTGTGGCGAGGACTTCTTCGTCAGCAGCTCCAGCAAAGGCCTCCTTCGCGGAAGTGACATCGTGCCCGTTCTCCCTCAGCTCGCGGATCACGGTCCCGGAGTAATCTCGTCGGCTAAGTAGCGCACCGGGACACTTCTACTCTCACTTCGCGAGGGGATACACCTTCTCAGCCTTCAGGATGTCCGCGGAATAGGCCAGGCAAGCCTGGATATCCACAGCAGTGAGGTGGTCGTATTCCCGAAGAATCTGCTCCGTCGTCCAGCCTCGACCCAAAAGATCCACCACGAATTCGACCGCAATTCGAGTACCCTTGATGACAGGCTTTCCGGTCAACACGCCGGGATCAATGACGATTCGATTCTTCCAGTTCATGCGACCTCCCTGTTCTTCGAGGGGGCTTGCTGTCTACAGTGTATACATTGATTGTCATTGGTGACGAGCCCGCATCTTCCACCATCCCAGCGTCAGCACCGGGATCACGTAGATCAGCAGAAACCCCCAGGTGATCGTGCCGTAGCCACTGGCGATCAGCCCCACCAGCCCGAACTGCGCCACCGCCGCCCCCACCACCAGCAGACCCGTCGACAGCGCCGGCCGCAGCAGAGCGGGCATCTGCCGGCCCCGTTCCCGGTAGGCCGACGCCACCCGCTCGTTGACGGCGTGGATGAAGCCGGTGCCCGTCTCGATCAGCGTCCCCAGCAGCACGACCTGAAACAGCAGCTGAAACAGCGGCGAGCCGAGGCGCTCCAGCAGGAAGTTGACCGGGACCGGCTCGGGCAGCACCTCCGTGTGAAAGCCGGAAACGGCCAGGAAGAAGAGCAGCCCCGGGAAGATCGCGATGGGACCGGCCAGCAGGCCCGAGGCGATCGCCTCGCGGCGGGTCCGGGCGTGATTGGCGGCGAACAGCACGGCCGGGATCACGCCCAGGTTGTAGCCGGCGTAGCGCACGCCGTCCACGAGCCAGCCCGGACCCGGGTCGAACGTCGAGAAGGCCGCCCCGATCCGGTCCCCGAAGGCGCTCAGGGCAGCAACGAAAAAGAGCGCGTAAACCGCGTACAGGACGAACGACCACAATGACAGGAAGCGCTCGATGGCGGCGCTGCCCAAAAAGACGAGCAGTCCCACCGCCAGCAGCATCCCGGACACCCCCGCCACGAAGGGCAATCCCAGCAGCTGCTCCAGGATCTCGCCGGCCGCCGAGGCCACCACGGCCAGCACCAGCAGCAGCAGGGCCAGGTAGCAGATTTCGAACAGGAACCAGGCCCTTCCCAGCAGCGTCCGGAAAAACGACCGGTAGTCGTACACTGCGAAGCGGCGGGCGAATTCGAAGGTGCTGGCGCACACCAGTGAGAAGATCACCGTCGAGACGGCCAGCATCGAGAGCAGCCCGCCCCAGGGGCCGTGGGCCAGGAAGAACTCCACCAGCTCGCGGCCCGTCCCGTAGCCGCCGGCGATCACCACCGACTGAAAGACGAAGCCGGGCAGCAGGTAGCGCTGGAACCAGGACGATCCGTTCACGCTGCGTTTTTTACCAGACTCCGGTCCCAGGTAAAATCGAAAGGCGATGTGGCTGGCCGGCGTGTTGTTGCTCTCGATCTCCCAGCCGGTGACCTTCAACCGGGACGTGGCCCCCGTCCTGCACGGCCACTGCGCCCCCTGTCACCGGCCCGGCGGCTCCGGCCCCTTCCACCTGCTCACC
Source organism: Acidobacteriota bacterium (assembly GCA_041578395.1). GTDB lineage: Bacteria > Acidobacteriota > UBA6911 > RPQK01 > JANQFM01 > JBFGHG01. Next base: position 6,485 of record JBFGHG010000017.1, on the reverse strand, counting down.
TACCAGGACGCCCGCCGCCGGGCGCGCCAGATCGTGGAGGTGACCGCCAGCCGCTTCATGCCCCCCTGGCAGCCCAGCCCCGACAGCGGCGAGTTCGTCGGCCAGCGGCGGCTCTCGCCCGCTCAGATCGACACTCTTCGGCGATGGGTCGAGCAGGGCGCCGCCGAAGGAGACCCGCCCGCGCCCGCACCGCCTTCCTTTCCGGAAGGGTGGGAACTGGGGCGGCCCGACCTGGTGGTCACGCTCGAGCAGGCCTACGAGCTGCCCGCCGAGGGCCGCGACGTGTTTCGCAACTTCGTGATCCCGCTGCCCGTCAACCAGCGGCGCTACGTGCGCGCCTTGGAATTGCGTCCCGGCAACCCGCGGGTGGTGCACCACGCCGTCATGCAACTGGCCCGGCGCGGCGCCTGCGATCCGCTGGACGCCCGCGACCCCGAGCCGGGCTTCCCCGGCATGGAGATGGGGGAGTCGGACACCCCTTCGGGGCAGATCCTCAGCTGGACCCCCGGCAAGCGCGCGCAGCCGGCGCCCGAAGGTTTGGCCTGGCCGCTCGAACCGGACAGCGACCTGATCCTGCAGATGCACATGCTCCCCAGCGGCAAGCCGGAGCCGATCCGGCCCAGCGTCGGCTTCTACTTCGCGGACGAGCCCCCCGAGCGCGAGGCCGTCGTCTACGTCCTGCGGGACAACCGGATCGACATCCCCGCCGGCGAGAGCCACTACTGGATCGAGGACGCCGCGACCCTCCCGGTCGACGTGCGGGTCCTGAGCCTCTATCCCCACGCCCATTACCTGGGCAAGGAGATCCACGTCTGGGCCGACCTTCCCTCCGGGCAGCGCCGGCCGCTGCTGCGGATCGACGACTGGGACTTCGACTGGCAGGACCAGTACTTCTACCGCGACCCTCCGCGGCTGCCGGCCGGCTCGCGGGTGGTGATGCGCTACCGCTACGACAACTCGGCGGACAACCCCCGCAACCCCCACCACCCGCCCCGCCGCGTCCGCCACGGACCCGGCTCGGGCGACGAAATGGGCAACCTGGCTTTGCAGCTGCTCCCGGTCGAGCCGGACCAGCTGGCAAGGCTGCGGGAAGCACAGCTGGAGGACGTCATCGCGGACCCGGGCGACCCCCGCGCCTGGGTCGCGCACCTTCACCTGGGCCGGCTGGCGCAGGAGCGGGATCGACCCGGGCGCGCGCGCGAGCATTACCTGCAGGCGCGAAGGCAGCGGCCCGGTGACTACCAGCCGCATTACTTCCTGGGCGAGCTGGCGCAGCGGGAGGGGTGGCTCGTGCAGGCGGAGGAGCACTACCGGGCGGCCCTCGAGCGCGACCCCGGGCGCGCGGAGGTCTTCAACAACCTGGGCGCGCTGCTGGGGGCGCAGGGCCGCTTCGAGGAAGCCGCCGAGGCCTTCCGGAGCGCGGTGCGGCTGGCTCCGCGGGACGCGGCGCTGCGGCTCAACCTGGGACACGCCCTGGGCAGCGAATTCGAGGAGGCGGCGGGCCAGTACCGCGCGGCCCTCGAGCTGCGTCCCGACTGGCCCGAGGCCCACAACGCCCTGGGAATCGCGCTGGCCCGGCTGGGACGCCTCGAGGAGGCGGTGCGTCATTTCGAAGAAGCGCTGCGCCTGCGGCCGGACTACGCCGAGGCCCGGCAGAACCTGCGCGCGCTGCAGCCCTGATGTGAGACAGCCTTCCAGGCTGCCATTCTTCCGGAATCACAGGCAGGATGCCTGCGCCACACTATTGACCAAACTTCAGGGTGATCGTGCCGAGCATCCGCACCCGCTCGCCGTTCCGCTCGAGCGGCTCGAAGCGCCACTGGCGGACCGCCTTGACGGCCGCCCGATTCACCCGCGGGTCCCCCTGGATCACCTTCACGCGGCTGACCCGCCCTTTGCGGTTCACCACCACCTCCATCACGACGTAGACGGTTCTCCCCAGCGGGCCGGCACTCTCGTCCAGGACCGGATCGACGCGCCTCAGCAGCCGGCCGCGGAGGCCCTGTTCGCTGATCTGGACCGTGACGGGGTCGGCGGGACCCTCTTCGGTGGACACGCCCAGCCCCACGGGGAAGCCGTCGGTCGTGACGCGGGCGTCCGGAAAGGTGCTCCGGCTGCCGGAGGACGTGACAACCAGAGCGTTCTGAACGGACAGCATCGGCCCAGCGCGACCGTTCATCGGCAGGGAGACCGGCTGGGTCACGGTGATCGCTTGCTCGGGGGAGACGGGCTCCGAGTCCACCGCGACGAACGAGGTTTGGCGGCTCAGCAACTGGAAGCGTAATCCGAGCTGCTCGACTTCCCGTATGTTCTCCGGCGTCGAGTCCTCCAGTTCGAGGCTCCGGATCCGCTCGCGCGCCCAGAGCTGCCCGAGCAGAGGCGTAGAGGACCAGCGGCCCGTGGCCGTATCCATACTCCGCTGCCACGGGCCCTCGGAGGTCCAGCCGCTCAACGTGATCGTCCCCGCGGGCTCGCCCCGCCACTTCCCCGTCACCACCAGCGGACGCTCCCCCATCAGGTCGGGCAACGCCGCCGGCTCGATCTCGAGAGCCTCGAGTCCGTGCGCTTCGAGGCGGATCTGCGACAGCAGCGGGCTGCGGACGTAGCGCCGGAACCGGTCCGCCCAGGCCGGCGCCTCCTCCGGATTCAGCACCACGAACGACTCGGCGCGCCCCACCCGGGCCAACCCCTCGATCAGGAACCGGTTGACGGACTCGCCGATCCCGAAAGTGAACACGTTGGCCTGCCCCAGATTGGCCGCCACCTCCCGCAGCAGCAGGGAATCGGACTGGATCAGGCCGTCGGTGAGGAGTACGATCGAGCGGGCCAGCCTGCCGGGTGGGCGGGGCAGATCGAGGGCCGTGCCCAGGGCCGCTCCCAGCTCAGTGCCGCCTGTACCTTCCTGAGAATCGAGAGCCGCGAGGGCCGCGCGCAGGTTCTCCGGGGTGGCCGGCCGGGACTGCTCCCAGAGGACAGTGGAACCGCCGGCGAACAGGATCAGGTTGAACCGGTCAGTCTGGTGCAGCGCCTCCACCAGGTCCCGCATCAGCTGCCGCGTGATATCCAGCGGAAACCCCTTCATTGAACCGGAAACGTCCACCACGAACACCATCTCCCGCGGCAGGACGGCCTCCTCACGCACCGTGCGCGGCGGCTCGACCAGCAGCAGGAAGAAGTTCTCCTCCCCCTCCCGGGAAAAGAGCGTTCCGCTTTGGATCCCGTCGCCCGACAAACGGTAGCGAAGCACGAAGTCCCGGCCGGCGGGCGAGTCTTCGCCGACGTCCAGTTCGACCCGGGCCGAGGCGGGCGCGGGCTGCCAGACGCGGATCGGGTGGGAGGGGCTGCCCAGGTCCTGGATCGGCAGCGGCGCCTGCAGCGACAGCTGAAGCTCGAAGCGTTCCCCGGGCGGGGCTTCCGACTCCAGATAGCGGAGTTCCCAGCCGGGGCCGCCGCCGTTCTGCCCGCCGTATCTGGGCGCGACCACCGTGGGGAAGGCGAACTCGTAGATCCCTTCGCTGGGCAGCAGCAGCTCGAAGTAACGCAGCCGGACCGCGACTTCGTCTCCGGGCTGGATGTTCGCAACGCGGGTCTGGAAGACGTTGGCCCGCTGCTGCTCGAGCAGTGCGCCCCGCCTCCCCTCGGCGAGCGCCGCCCGGTAGGCCTCGCGGGCGCCTTCCCGGGTGCGGACTTCGGCCCGGATGGTCCGCTCGCCGATCTGGAACTCCATGGCGTAGACCGCCGCCCGGACGGAAGCCGGGAAGACGTAGACTGCTTCGATCGGCCGCTGGCCGCCGTTGCGGTAGCGCTGCTCGATGAAGACGTTTGCCAGGACCCCGGAGATTTCCACAGTGACTGCGGTCGATTCCAGGGGAAACTGTTCGACGTCTTGCTCGCCCGGCACGAAGAAATAGGGGGATTGCGTCCTGTCGCCAGCAGCGACCGGAAGCGTCAGCATACCGAAAATGAGCGCCGGCGCCAGCCGGTCGGCCCAGAGCACGGACAGCGGGCCGGGGGGTCGGGACTTCATGATTGCCCTCCTGATTCGCAGCGGCCTGGGAGTAACGTTCTCCTGCTTTGGATGAATCAGCGGACAGGAAGGTTCCGTACCCGGTTATTTCGTGGTCTCGCCGCGGCGGATTCGTTCCAGGTTGCGCCGGCCGTTGTCGTTGTCCGGGTTCAGCTCGAGCGACATCGCGGCAGGGTCCGGCGGGCCTCGATGTCCCCGGTCAGCACGTTCTCCTCCAGCAGGCGCGGGACCTCCTCCTCGAGTTCGCCGATCAAAGCGTTGTCCTGGTCGATCACGGCGACCGTGGAGGGGCAGGCTGCCCCCAGCAGGGCGGACAGGGCGGCTGCGGCTGCGCTGCGAGCGTTCCTGGGGGATCGCCTCCTTTCGGGTAGCATACTCCCGTGCCCCGGGCGGGCGCGACTGGTTCTCGGACAAAGAAAGGACTCCGATCATGAAGCTGACTCAGGTAAACCCCTGGAACTGGCAGGACTCGTACGGCTTCGCTCAGGCCTGGAGGGTGCAAGGGGCCGCCAGCCTGATCTTCGTCTCCGGGCAGGCGGCCATCTCGCCGGAGGGGGAAGTCCTCCACCCGGACGACTTCCGCGCTCAGGCATGGCTGACGTTCGAGAACCTGCGCACGGTGCTCGAGCAGGCGGGAGGCTCACTCGAGAGCGTCGTCAAGCTGGGCGCGTACGTGTTGGACATGGCCAACCTGGCGGACTATGCCGCAATCCATGCGGAGTTCTTCGTTGGCCACCGGCCGGCCCAGACGCTGGTCCAGGTGGCGGGCCTCGCCCTTCCCGGGATGCAGATCGAAGTCGAGGCCTACGCCGTATCCGGGAAGTAGCAGTGGCACGTGGCACAGGCATCCTGCCTGTGATTCACGGCCTGGAAGGCCGCGCCACGCTGTAGCGCTGACCCCGCTCGAGGCGCACCGCGCGCGGGAAGCGGCGGGCAATCTCCTCGAGCAGGCCGGACTGGCCCTCGAAGCGGCCGAAGTAGTTGACGGGGGCGTCGGCCTCGGCCAGGTGCATCATCACGATCTCGCGCGGACGGAAGATCTCGCGGGTGACCCGGCTCCATCCCTCGTAGGCCAGAAACCAGGTGGGGATCAGGCCCAGGTCGACTCCCTCGAGTTCCTGGCGGTAGGCCCGCACGTCTTCCACCCCGACTTCCGTGTCGCCCACGTGCAGGAGCATCACGCCGCCCATCTCGATCAGGAAGCCCAGGTTCTGCACGGGCGGGTCCCGGTCACGGCCGTGGTGCAGGTTCAGCACGGTGAGGCGGACGTCTCCCACCGTCAGACGTTCGACTTCCCCCTCGGCCGGATGGATGACTCGGGTCCGGCCGGACAGCTCCGGGGCCAGCCGGGCGATCGCCTGCGGCGTGGAGACCAGCAGCGCCGACGGGTTGGCGGCCAGGTGGCGGGAGACGGCGCGGGGGCCGAAGTGGTCGCCGTGAAAGTGGGTCGCCAGCACCAGGTCGACGCCGTCGAAGGGAGGCTGAGCCGCCTCCAGCGCGATCCGCGTCGGCTCCGTGGGGCGGGCGTAGCCGCGAAGGCCCTCGTCCAGCAGGGCGTCCACCAGCACCTTGCCCTCGCCCGATGCCAGCAGGAAGCCCTCGTTGGCGATGTAGGTCACCTCGACCTGGGCCCAGGCCGGGGCCACCACCAGCAAAATCGCCAGCAAGACGAAGGGAAGGGGCATCGATGCAGGGTCCTGCAACGGGCGGAGCGTGTCGTCGGCCATGTGGCTCACTTTCAATGCGTACCTTATCAAGCCGGCTTGCCAGCGCGAAGTGTTCGGCCCAATTTTGTAACTACCGTTACAGAATTGTGCTATGCTTCGGCCATGGCGAGACATCGGGAGTTCGAGGAAGCCGACGCCCTGCGAGGCGCAGTCGATGCGTTCTGGGACCTGGGGTACGACGCCGTCAACACTTCCACCCTGGAACGCCGGATGGGGATCAGCCGCTCGAGCCTCTATGCGACCTTCGGGAGCAAGGACGAACTCTACGTCCGGGCTCTGGATCGGTACGTCGAGGATCTTCGTCAGCGCGTGCAGCGCGAGCTCGAAGCGGGCGGGCCGGCCTTGCAGGTGCTGCGCTCGTTCTTCTACCGCGCGGCTCGCCGCGGAGCGCCCGGAGCCGAACCGCTGCGTTGTTGCATGGTCGTGCGGGCCTGCGTCACCGGCGGCGATCGCGTGCCGGCCGTGCGCACACGGCTGGAGCGGGCGGTGAAGGAACTCGACGCGCTGTTCCTCGATCTGTTGAAGCGGGCGAGGGAGGAGGGCACCATCCGGTCGGAAGAGCCGCTTGGCGGGTTGGCCCGCTTCCTGACGACGACCTATCAGGCACTCAACATCGCCGCCCACGCCGGCCGCAGCCGGCGCCAATTGCACGAGATCGTCCGAACGGCCCTGGCCGCGGTGTGATCGTGCATCAGTCACCCGAGGGTCTTCGATCATGAATACGAAACGTC
>JBFGHG010000016.1:0-12563 GCA_041578395.1 Acidobacteriota bacterium | reverse complement strand
TGTACACCGCCAGCGCCGGCAACATGGCGCAGGGGTTGGCCTTCAATGCCCGGCGGCTGGGCATTCCCTGCACCAGCGTGGTGCCCGATCACGCGCCCGAGACCAAGCTGGCCGCCATTCGCCGCCTGGGCTGCCGCATTGTGTCAGTCCCGTTTCCCCGCTGGTGGCGGACGATCCAGGAACACTCCTACCCCGGCATCGAGGGGCATTTCGTGCATCCCGTGAGCGACTACTGGGTGATGGCGGGCAATGCCACCATCGGGCTGGAGATCCTGGAGGACCTGCCGGACGTCGACGCCATCGTGGTGCCGTACGGCGGTGGGGGGCTCAGTTGCGGGATCGCGTCGGCGGTCCGGCAGCTGCGGCCCGAGGTGAAGGTCTGGGCGGCTGAGGTGGAGACATCCGCAGCGCTGGCGGCTGCGTGGGAGGCCGGAAGTCCGGTGGAGATCGACTACCGGCCCAGCTTCGTGGACGGGATCGGGAGCGGTTCGGTGTTGCCCGAGATGTGGCCGTTGGCTCAGGGGCTGCTGGCGGGTGCGGTGGTGGTGTCGCTGGCGGAGGCGCGAAAGGCGCTACGGCTCTTGCTGGAGCGGAATCACATCCTGGCGGAAGGAGCGGGGGCGGTCGGGCTGGCGGCGGCGCGTGGCGGTGCCGTCGGCGGAGGGAAGATCGCCTGCGTCGTGTCCGGGGGGAACATCGATTCCTCACGGCTCGTAGAGATTTTGCAAGAGTAGCTTCGTGGCATTGTGGAACATCTGTCCCGACATCCCTGTTTCTGCGAGGAGCGGACCGACGAGCAAAGCGAAAATGTAGTCGATTCTCGCACTATGGCCCTGAAGTAGCCGCGGTTCTGACCAGACGGAAACCGATATTATCGTTACAGCCGGCCGGATCGCCTGGTCCGCAATACCCACACCGGCAGGCTCGGGCAACCTGGTACCACGAACCGCCGCGTACAACACGGGCTCTAAGCCCCTGGAAGAGCGGGTATGGATACCAATCTTGGCACCATTCTAGAACATTGCCGGAGAGATCTTGAATACCGTCCGGAGTCGCGCCCCGTGGGTATACACCGACGGGCGTAGGACGTCCCACAACGCTGTCGAAGTTCAGCCGCCAGGACTCAGCTTCAACGTCTCCCCAGGAATATTTGCGCCCCTGGAGGCCGCGCGCTGCCGCGCTCCCATTCCGTTTCGGTCGGCAAGCGACAGCCCGCCCACGTCGCGTAGGCTGATACTTCGTACCAGCTCACACCAACGACCGGCCGAGTGGGATGCTCAACCTGCTCATCCCAACCGATCGGCTTCTCGTATTTTTTAAAGCCGCCGTCCTTCCACCACTTTCGCTCGCCGTAACCTCCCGCCTCCACGAATTCCCGGTACTCGCTAACCGTCACCGGGTACCGCCCGATCTGGTAGGAGGCCACGGATATCGATGGAGGCCGTCTCTTCGTAGAGCGAACGAAGGTAAGCGGACGGGTCACCGATCGACTTCACCTTGACGCCCGGGTGGCGTTTCCGCCAGCCCTCCAGCGCGGCGAATACCTCACTGTGCACCTTCCTGAGGCGTGGAAAAGCTGGCCCGTACCCGCCCCTGCCCCAGCCAGCTCTTGAACTCGCGCAGCTTCTCGACGTTCTTCTGAACTCCCATCAGGAGCTCGGGCGTGGCCTTCCCTTCCCGAACCGCGGCGGCGATCCGGTTTTCCTCTTTCAGCTCCTCCGGCCAGTCGGCGTCTTCGTCGATCACAAAAGCGAGAATCTCGAGGTCCCTCTCGACCGATTCGAGACACTCCAGCCAGGTGATGCTGCGGTGCTCGGCTTCCGGCTGATCCTCGGGCACCCACCCGTAGCGATGGGCCACCAGGACGATCAGAAGTCGAGCTGGTGGGTCTTCGGAAATCCGTCGAAGGAACTCCTCGAGCGGCGGATTGCCGCCGGTGGCGAAGTACTCCATCATGCGCGGAAAGAAGCCGGCCACCAGGGCGACGTCGCGCGCCTTCTGACGAAACGGTCCCAGGTCTTCGCTGGTAGAGGAAATGAAGGCTACGGGAGCTCCCGCGGAGGCACGGTCGGTCATGGCGCACGCGTTGTACTTCGCAGGCTCCGGTATAATCGCGCTTTTCGCCGGAGTCCGATGCTGTTCGCCGTCAATTACCACTACATTCGAGACTCGTTCGATGCGCCCTATCCCAGCATCTTCGGTGTCACGCCGGACCGCTTCCGCAAAGAGCTGCGCGCGCTGCGGGAGTCGGCGCGGCTGGTGGGCGGCGAGCAGCTGATGGAATGGGCAGGTCGTGACCTTCCCGACGATGGCGCGGCCCTGGTCGTGACCTTCGACGACGGGCTGGCGGAGCAGTACGAGCACGCCCTGCCGGTCCTGCGGGAGGAGGGGGCCCCCGCGCTCTTCTTCGTCAACAGCGCGCCGCTGGCCGAGGGGCGCGTCTCGACGGTCCACAAGCTGCACCTGCTGCGCTCCCAGCTGTCGCCGCACTGCTTCTCCACGCTTCTGGACGAGCAGGCCAAACGGCTGGGACTGGAGTTGCCCGAAGCAGAAGGCGAAGCCCCCCAGCGCCATTACCAGTACGACACCCCGGCCGCCGCCCGCCTCAAGTACCGGCTCAACTTCCTGCTCGACACCGAACAGCGCCGGCAACTGGCGGACGCCTGCTTCGAGGCGCACTTCCCCGACCGCGACGCGGAGGTCAGCCGCCGCCTTTACATGGACGCCGGACAGATCCGCAACCTCGGAGAGCGCGGGCTGCTCGGCTCCCACGCACATCGCCACCTGCCCTTGGGGTTGCTGCCGGAGCCGAAGATCCGCGAGCAGATCCGGTCCTCGCTGGACCACCTGGAGCGCTGGTCGGGCCGGCGTCCGGCGGCCATGAGCTATCCCTACGGCAGCCGGGCGGCCTGCACGCCCGCCGTGGGGCTCATTGCAGCGGAGGAGGGGGTCCGCTTCGCCTTCACCATGGAGCGGGCCGGCAACCCCGACTGCCACCGCACCCTTTTTCTGGCCCGCTACGCCAACAACGACCTGCCCTTCGACGGCGGAGTCGCGGCCTTGCGCGATTTCCTCCGGAAAGCCCCGGCCGCGAGCTGGGGAGGGAGCTAGCCGTGTCGGAACCCTCCGTCGTCCTGCTGACCGGCAATCAGCGCCGCCACCGCTGGGTGGCTCGGCGGCTCGCGTCCGACCTGCGCCTGGTGGGAGTGGTGAGCGAGGGCAAGTTTTCGCCGGCCGAGCCGCCGCCCGGCGAAGACCGGGACGTCGTAGCACGTCACTTCCAGGAGCGGGACGAAGCCGAGCAGCGGCTGCTGGGAGACCCACGCCCGTTGCCGCTCGAGCGGGTGCTGGAAATCACTCATGGCGCAGTCAACTCGCCGGAGGTCTTCGAATGGGTGACGAGCCGCGCTCCGGACTTCCTGGTCCTGTACGGCACCAGCATCGTCAAGCCGCCGCTGTTGGCTGCCTTCGACGGGCGCATCGTCAATCTCCACCTCGGCCTCTCCCCCTACTACCGGGGCTCGGGAACCAACTTCTGGGCGCTGGTCGACGGCCGCCCGGAGTGCGTCGGCGCGACGCTGCACCTGGCCGTCGAGAAGGTCGACGCCGGCCCGATCCTGTGCCAAGTCCGCCCCGAAGCCGCGCCGGACGACCGCATCCACGAACTCGGCACCCGAACCTTGACGGCGGCCGCGGCGGTGCTGCCGGAAGCGTTGCGGCGCTTCGCCCGGGGGGAACTCGAACCGCGGCCGCAAACCCCGGGCCGAGGAAGCCTGTGCCGCCGCCAGGACTTCGACGCGGACGCCGTGCGCCGCGCCTGGCACAACCTGGAGTCGGGCATGATCGCCGAATACCTGGCGAACCGGGAAGAGCGAAACCGCGCCTGTCCCATTGTCGAACTGCCCGGGAAACCGTGAAAAACGTCCTGCTGGCCGCTCCCAACAGCTACGTCATCCGCAACTGGATCGCCGGCGGCCTGGCCGGAGCCCTGGAGGCGGAGCTGGGCGTCAGGGCCGTCGTCGCGTCTCCCTTCCAGGAACCGGAGTACGCCGACCCGGCCGGCAGGCGGTTCGCCAATCACCCGCTCGAGGTGGAGCTGCTCGGGCTCTGGCGGCGGCTGCTGGTCCTGCGCGCCCACGTCTTTGCCCAGGAGGTGCCGTTTGCCTCCTCACAGATGACCCGCGTGGCGCACCGCCGAGACCGCTACCACTGGGCGGCGCGGCTGCTGCGTCCGCTGGCGCCCCGCGGCGGCCGCAACCGCCGCCGGATTCGACGGGCCTTCGAGCGCCGCCTGCCCCGGTTCGAAGAAGCCGGCCGGCTGCTGGACCGGCTCCAACCCGCGCTGCTGATCACGGGCACCTCCGGCGTCTATCCGGTCGACCTGGCGCTGCTGTCCGAAGCGCGCCGACGGGACATCCCGCGTCTGTGCGTGGTCAACAGCTGGGACAACATGACGACACGGGGGTCGATGATCTGCCGCCCCGACCGGCTGGCGGTCTGGAACGAGTACATGCGCCGGCAGGCGGCCCGAATTCACGGCTTTCCGGAGGAGCAGGTCGAGGTGGTGGGAGCGCTGCAGATGGTCCCGCACGCCGAACCGCCCACTCCCGGTGAATTGGAAGAGATGTACCGGCGCATCGGACTCGCCGGCGGCGATCCCTATCTGCTGTACGTTAGTTCGCAGCTGTTTCAGGAGTACGAAGTCGAGGAGGTGCGGCTGCTGGCCGGCGCTCTGGCCCGGTCGGAGTTCCGGGACGTCCCGCTGGTGGTCCGGCTGCATCCGCAGGCGCACCGGGAGGCCTTCGCCGGCATCGCGGGCAATCTGTTCTTCGATCAGGCCCCCCCCTTCTCGGACCGGGCAACAGGAGGCGCGAGCTTCGGCTTCGCGGAGGTCCGGCACCTGGCCGCGCTGCTGGGTCGGGCCGAGGCGGTCTTCTCGACCATCGCCACCACGGCGATCCTGGAAGCGGTCCTGCTGGACCGGCCGGCGATACAGCTGCTCTGGACGGAGATCGACCGGCGCGCCCCGGCGGAGCAGGTGCGGGGAGTCCGCTGGAGCCGCCGCTACCCGCACATCCAGTTCTTCGACAGCCTGAGCTGCACGGCGTACAGCCGGAGTCCGGCGGACCTGGAGGAGACGCTGCGGGAGGCGCTGGGGAGCGAAGAGCTCGAGGCGGGTCGTGCTCGGGCGTTGGAGCAGGTGGTTCGGCCACCGCTGGAGGCGGTCCCGGCACGGATTGTCGGAATGGCAGCGGAGATGATCGATTGAGCCTGGCAGCTTGTTGCCGCTTCGATTTCGGTCGGCTTGGCGGTCGGGACCGCGGCGCCGAGTCGCCGCAGCCGGAAAAGCGGAGGCAAGCCTCCGCACTCCGCGGGCGTCCGGCTCATTCTTCGGATACGCGCGCCAGCTCGATGCCGCTCGAGAAACGCAGCCGGGCGCTGCGGCCCTTCTCGTCCAGCAGAAACGTCACCAGGTCCTTGCCCATCCAGGGGCGCTCCCACACGAGCCGGAACGTGTCGTAGTTCCAGTGCCCCAAATCTCCGACCAGACGCTGGCCGTAGCGGAGGCGAAGCCCCCCGTCCGCGCTGCTGACCGTCACCGAACCGAAGAGCGGATGGCTGTACTCGCCCGCGTACCCGTCCAGCGCGAGAGACGGCGAGGTTTCCTCGACCCGCGACTCCTCGACCTTCTTGCGCTCCTCTTCCTGCTTCTCCCTCCGCTCGGCATACAGCTCGAACAGCTCAGCATGCCAGTCCCGTTGCGGCCCGCCCAGGAAGCTGTCGAAGACGCGGTACATCAGAGCATGGCGCAGTTCGGCGTGATCCAGGTTGGCCAGCACGCAGACCCCCAGATTCTCCTCGCGGATCAGGCCCACGATCGCCACCAGCCCGTCGATGCTGCCCGTGTGAAAGTCCACCTTGCGTCCCCGGTAGTCGTGCTGGAACCAGCCCAGGCCGTAGCTGAGCCAGTTGGGCTCGGTCAGTTTGGCGGTCGGATAGAAGTTGTCGCGCCGCAGCAGGACCTGCGGGTGGAACAGCTCCTCGACCACCTCCTCGCTCAACAGCCGGCGGCCGTCGGGGGTCACGCCGCCCGCCAACAGAAACGTCATCCAGCGGGCCATGTCCGACACGCTCGTCCAGGCCGAGCCCGCCGCCGGGATGGACGCCACCGGGTCGGTCTCGATGACCCGGATCTGCCCCTCGATCTCGTGATGCGCGCCGGTGACGTTGTCTTGCCCGTCCAGCCAGGCCAGCGTGGGCGCGCTTCCCACCATTTCCAGCGGCAGAAAGATGCGCTGCCGGACGAACTCCTCCCAGCTCTGACCCGACAGCGCCCGGATGGCCTCGCCGGCGGCGCCGTACAGGATGTTCTGATAGATGAACCCGGAGCGGGGCGAGTAGGCGGGCGGGGCAAAGCGCATCCTCGAGAGGACTTCGGCGGTGGAGACGTCCTGGGCGTACCACAGGAAGTCCGCGTTGCCCAGTCCCGCGCGGTGGGTGAGCAGGTCGCGCACGGTCAGCTCGCGGCTCATCCAGGGGTCGTAGAGCCGGAACTCCGGCAGGACCTCTTCGACCGGGGTGTCCCAGGTGACCCTCTTCTCGTCGACGAGCATGCCGATAGCCGCGGCGGTCATCGCCTTGGTGGTGGAGGCGGCGGCGAAGCGCGTGCGGGCGTCGACGGGCGCCCCCGTCTCCAGGTTGCGGGAGCCGTAGCCATGCAGGAACACGGTCTCCCCGTCCTTGACCACCGCCACGGCCAGACCGGGTACGCGCCAGTCGGCCATGGCCTGGCGGACATAGGCGTCGAAAGTCTCCAGTTCTCGGACGGAAGCAGGCGCCGGCGCGGACACAATGGCGAGCACGAGGGCGGCGGGAAGCAGTCTGATACCCAGCATCCAGAAAGAGTGCCACACGCTCCGGCCAGCGTAAAGGCGGCTCCGATGGGCTAGAATATGAGCCTTTGGCCCGACCCAAGGGGAGGAGTCTGACTGCATGGCCGAACGTGAATCCGTCCGAGAACTGCCCAAGCTGGCGGACCTCGAAGAGGTCGAGGAGAAGTGCCGCAAGCTCTGGGAGAGCGAGAAGATCTACCGTTATCACCCGGAACAGGACGGCGAGATCTTCTCCATCGACACCCCGCCCCCGTACGTCTCGGCCGCCCACCTGCACGTGGGCCACGCCATGTCCTACACGCAGGCGGAGTTCGTGGTCCGCTATCAGCGCATGCGCGGGCGCAAGATCTTCTACCCGATGGGCTTCGACGACAACGGCCTGCCCACCGAGCGCTACGTGGAGCGCAAGTACCAGATCAACAAGCGCAACACGACCCGCTCGGAGTTCCGGGCGCTGTGCATCAAGGAGACGCAGGAAGGCGCCAAGACCTACGAGGAGCTGTGGCGCGCCCTGGGGCTGTCAGTGGACTGGACGCTGCGCTACTCCACCATCGACGAGCACTGCCGGCGGACCTCCCAGGCCTCCTTCATCGACCTGTACGAGAAGGGGCACGCCTACCGCGCCGACGAGCCCGTGCTGTGGGACACCCACTTCGAAACGGCCCTGTCGCAGGCCGACCTGGAGTCGACCGAGCGCAAGACGAAGCTCAACGACATCGTCTTTCACCTGCCCGACGGCCAGGAGGTGATCATCTCCACCACCCGGCCGGAGCTGCTGCCGGCCTGCGTGGCGCTCTACTTCCACCCGGCCGACGAGCGCTACCGGCACCTGCTGGGGAAGAAGGCGGTGGTGCCCATCTTCGGCCAGGAGGTCCCCGTCCGGGCCGACGACGAGGTGCTGACCGACTTCGGCAGCGGCCTGATGATGGTCTGTACCTTCGGCGACAGCCAGGACGTGGCGCGCTGGAAGCGGGACGGCTTGGAGACGCGGCTGGTCGTCGATTCGCGCGGCAAGCTGACCGAGGAAGCGGGCGAGTTCGCCGGCATGCCGATCGACCTGGGGCGCAAGCGCATCCTGGAAAAACTCGACGCGGAGGGCCTGCTGAAGAACGTGCAGCCGCTCAAGCAGAGTGTTTCGGTGTCGGACCGCTCCGGGGTCCCGGCCGAGTTCCTGATGGCGCGCCAGTGGTTCATCCGCGTCCTCGACCTGCAGGAGGAGATGCTGGAGCGGAGCCGGCAGCTGCGCTGGCACCCGGACTGGATGCAGGTGAGGCTGGAGGACTGGGTCCGCGGCCTGAAGTACGACTGGAACATCTCCCGGCAGCGCTTCTACGGCGTCCCCTTCCCCGTCTGGTACTGCGCCGGCTGCGAGCAGGTGGTCCTGGCGCCGCGCGAGATGCTGCCTGCCGACCCGATCGAGACGCCCTGCCCGGTATCGTCCTGTGCGGGGTGCGGCGGCTCAGAGTTCGTGGCCGAAGAGGACGTCATGGACACCTGGATGACCTCCTCGCTCACCCCGCTGATCAACGCCAACTGGGTCGAGACGCCGGGACGAAAAGGGGCCATGGACCTGCACCCCATGACGGTGCGCGTGCAGGCCTTCGAGATCATCCGCACCTGGCTGTTTTACACGCTGGTCAAGTCGCACCTGCACTGCGATTCCCTCCCCTGGACGCACGTGATGATTTCCGGCTGGGGCCTGAGCGAGCAGGGGAAGAAGATCAGCAAGCGCGACCTGGAGAAGCACACCGATCAGAGCGGCTACAACCGCTACGAGCCGTACTCGGTGATCCGCAAGTTCGGGGCGGACGCGCTGCGCTGCTGGGCGGCGAAGACCAGCCTGGGGCACGACTCCCGCTACTCGGAGCGCGAGGTCAAGGAGGGGCGCCGGCTCACCATCAAGCTCTGGAACGCGGCCCGCTTCTCGCTGATGAACCTAGGGGACTTCGACCCCCGCTCGGAGCACCTGGCGGCGGAGGAGCGGACCGTGGAGGACCGCTGGCTGCTGGCGCGTCTGCAGGGGATCGTCGAGCAGGCCACGTCGTCACTGGACGCCTACGACTACGCCAAGGCCTTCGAGCAGCTGGAGAAGTTCTTCTGGGCGACCTTCTGCGACGACTACCTGGAGATGGTGAAGGACCGCTTCTGGAACCCGGAACGCTATCCGGACCAGGCGCGCCGGTCGGCACAGTGGACGCTGTGGGAGGGTCTGCGCACGATCCTGGGGTTGTTCGCCCCATACCTGCCCTTCGTGACCGAGGAGCTGTACCAGCAGATCTACCGCCCGTGGGAGGAGGCCGTTTCGATCCACGTGACGCCCTGGCCGGCGGGGGACGATTCGTGGAGCAGCGAGACTCCGGAGATGGAGCTGATCGAGACGATTCTCAAGGCGGTGCGCTCGCTGCGGACGGAGTACCGGATTTCGCAGACCAAGCAGGTGTCGGAGCTGGTGCTGGACCTGGACGGGGCCCAGCCGGAGCATGCGGAGGCGATCCGGCGCATGGAGGCGTCGCTGCAGTCGGTGTCGCGGGCGACGGCGGTGCGGTACGGTGAGGCCGAGCACGAGTCGGGCATCGAGGGCGTCCGGCTGCAGATCGTGGAGTAGCAAGTGGCGCGGGCATCCTGCGTGGCGCGGGCATCCTGCCCGCGATTTTCCGAGTGGCGCGGGCATCCCTGCCCGCGATTCCGGACCGCGGCCTGGAAGGCCACCCCATCTTGTTCGGCTTCGCGCATTTCCGGGCTCAGACGTAGTACGAGGCATGAGGAGCTCACAACCGCTGTTCGACAGCGAAGCACCAATCCGCGAATACCGGAGACGGCTTCCACACTGGAGACGCCAAGGTGCCATTTATTTCGTGACGTTCAGAACTGCCGACTCGATCCCTCAAAGCAAGTTGCGAGGGTTGACGCGGGAGCGAAAATACTGGCTCGGACAACACCCGAAGCCATGGTCGCCTTCGGAGCGAAGGCAACACCGAAAACGCTTCGAAGCCCGCATCCAGGGGTGGCTCGACGAGGGTCTTGGTGAGTGTCTGCTGGCCAAACCCGCGAACGCGAAGATCCTGGCGCGGACTCTCCTTCACTTCGACGGAGTACGTTTCGTGCTGGACGCATTCGTGGTGATGCCCAACCACGTTCACGCGTTGGTTCAGCCTTGGGTGGATCATGCGCTCGAAAGCATTCTCCATTCGTGGAAGTCCTATTCCGCGAACGCAATCAACCGCCGACTCGGCAGAAGAGGGAGGCTCTGGCTGGACGAGAGCTTCGACCACATCGTCCGAAATGGCGATCACCTGGATGGGCTGCGAAGCTACATCCGAGAGAACCCGAACAAGGCCGGACTCAGGCGAGGTCAGTACATTCTCGGCTGCGGCTCGGGCATCCACGATCCGTTTCAGGGAGAATAACGGCCTGCAAGGCCCAGGTGGCGCGGGCATCCCTGCCCGCGATTCCAGAAGTGGCGCGGGCATCCTGCCCGCGATTCCGGATGGCGGCCTGGAAGGCCGCCGCACGTCAGAACGAATACTTCAGCGCGATCTCGATCTCCCGTGCACGCCCCGCCCCAAAGATCTGACCGAAGCTCGAGGTCCCGAACGTCGCCTCGGGCTCGAAAAAGTTCACGTGGTTGAAGGCGTTGAACAGCTCCACGCGGAACTCCAGGAAGTGACCGTCGGCCAGCGCGGTGCGCTTGCTCAGGGCGACGTCCCAGACCTGAAAACCAGGACCCTCCAGGATGTTGCGCCCGGCGTCGCCGAAGCCGAACCCCGCCGGCTCCGCGAACGCGCCGGTGTCGAACCAGCGGTCGACGGAGCGCTCGCCCGACGGCAGATTCCCGTGGCTCAGCCGATCGGGCCGGTCGGCGGAGAGGCCGTCGTTGTTCGGGTCGCCGGAGAGCCTCACCGTGAAGAAGGAGCCGCTGACAAAGCGGGTCGTCCCCGACAGCCGCCAGCCGGAGAGCGCGCGCCGCAAGAAGCCCGATGCGCGTCCGGGCCGTCCCGGCAGGTGGAGGATGTAGTTGAAAAACCCGCTCAGCCGGGGAATCCCTTCCTGCCCCCGCTCGGCGGCCAGGTTGCGGGGATTGGACACGTCGAAGAAGACCACGTCGGACAGCTGCTGGCGCCAGACGAATCCCCCGCGCAACGCGAAGCCGTCCGCCAGCTGACGCTCCACGTCCGCCTGCAACCGGTGTTCCGACCAGGCGCCGCTGCCGTTGACGATCGAGAAGCTGCCGAAGGCCGGATCGGGCCGCCTCTCCTGGATGCTCCCCGGCCCCGGCAGGGGGACGTTGCCCGGCAGCAGCCGCTGCAGCTTCGTTCCCTTCCCCCCGAAATACCCGACGTCGAACCGCCACTGGTCGAAGAGCCGCTTTTGCACCACCAGGCTCCAGAACTGGAGGTACGAATTCCGGATGCCGGGGTCCACGCCGCGGACGATGATGGCGGGCGGTGCCGCCGTCGTGAAGGGATTGGCGAGATCCAGCTGCGGCGTCTCCGAGGACGACACCGCCGTCTCGCGCCGGAAGAAGGGGAAGTTGCGCCCCATGAAGCGCACCGCCTGCCAGTCCGACAGCGAATCGTAGAACACTCCATAGCCGGACCTCACCACCAGCCGGTTGTTGCCGAACGGACTGTAGGCGATCCCCAGCTGGGGCGCCCAGTCGTTGCGGTCGGGCCGGACCAGCGTCCGCGGGTCCGAGCCGAACCCCAGCGCCTCCGCCTCGGGCGTCCCGGAAATCACCACCTGGCCGGCCCCCTCCGGCTCCACCAGCAGGGGAAAGAACCCGCCCAGCGGCCGCTGGGAACGCGGAGGCGATTCGTAGTTGTAGCGGACGCCCATCGTCAGGTTCAGCTGGGGCGCGACCCGCCAGTCGTCCACGAAGAAGAACTCGTACTCTGCCCGGCGCATGTCCACCCGGTCCGAGCCGTCGACCCGCTCGGCCGTTTCCGGCAGCCCGAAGAGGAAATCGGCCAGCGCGTCTCCCGTGAAACTGCCGCCGAACTCGAAGGTGCCGCGCCGGTCGTTGCCCGAACGGAAGTTGTTCAACTGCTTGAAGAGCAGCTCGGCGCCGAACTGCAGCTCGTGGTCGCCCATGACGTAGCTGGCGCCCGCCTCCACGATGAAGCGGTTGCGGACCGACGCGCTGGGGGACTCGTCATCGCCGAACTCGGCGTAACCGGAGATGTCCAGGTCGGGATACCCCTGGTCCAGCTCGTCGTTGATCGTGATCCCGCCGATCCCCAGGGACTCGAACAGGCCGTTGCGGCCGGCGTTGGCCGACAGCTCGAAGTCGGTGTTGCGGCGAAACCCGAACTCGAGGTCGGTGGTGAGGCGCTCCGAGAAGTTGTGGTTCAGCGCCAGGTCGAACTCGTAGTCCTGGTCGGTCTGGGCGATGCCGAACTCCGGCAGCGCCTGCGCCTCCACCTCCCGCTGCTCCTCGAAGGAGTAGCGGCCCAGCAGCTTGGTGTCGTCGGTCCACCGGTAGTCGGCCCGAAACAGCAGGCTGTCCACGTTCTCCACCTGCGGATCGCTGTTGACGTAGTTGCGCTCCGCCTCGTTCCGGTTGGGCAGCGGGAAGACCTCGAGCAGCCTTCGCGCCGCCGGGTGAATCCGCTCGGCCGGGATCCGGTTGCCGGGCAGCGGCGCGCCCGTGAAGGGGTCCACCAGCTGCTC
>JBFGHG010000015.1:0-12700 GCA_041578395.1 Acidobacteriota bacterium | reverse complement strand
GGTGGCGCGGCGGCTGCGGGAGCGGTCGCCGGAGACGGTGCTGATCTTCTTCTCCGGAGAGGTGTCCGACGCCATCCGGACCCGCATCTTTCAAGCCGCTCCCGACGACTTCGTCCCCAAGTCTCCGTCAGGTTTTCTACTGCTTCCGGGCGTGCTGCGGCGCCACCTCTCCAAGGCGCGCCGGCGCCCGGCCGTCGCTTCGGGCGAAGCCCACCTGGACCTGCTGCTGGAAAAGTCGGAGCTGGGCCGCTTTCGAGCCACGCCGGAGGGGCGGCTGGTGGCGGTCAACTCGGTGCTGCAGAAGCTGCTGGGAGTCTCGTCCCCCGCGGAGGCGGGAAGCGTCGTGCTGCCACTTCACTTCCGCGCCGAAGACCGGCGCCAGCTGCGCGAGGAGATGCGCCGGGGTGTGCGCGTGCACCGCGGGGAGGTCTCCTGCGCCCGGCCCGACGGAGGCACGATTCGACTGGAGGTCACCGAAACCATCGTGGAGGATCCGGCCGGAAACCCCTGGATCGAAGGTCTGGCGGCCCCCGTCCAGGATGACGACGCGTCCACGGACGCGCTCTCGGCGGAATTCGCCTCGGTGGCCGCGCATCAGTTGCAGGAGCCGCTGCGCATGGTGGCTCAGTACACGAGGCTGCTGGCCGAGCGCTTTTCCGATCGCCTCGACGAGGAAGGC
Organism: Acidobacteriota bacterium; assembly: GCA_041578395.1. Lineage (GTDB taxonomy): Bacteria > Acidobacteriota > UBA6911 > RPQK01 > JANQFM01 > JBFGHG01. Next base: position 12,021 of record JBFGHG010000015.1, on the reverse strand, counting down.
CGCGAGTACCTCGATTTCGCCCACGGGGGCGCCAAACGGATGCAGCAGCAGGTGGACGGACTGCTGGCCTACGGGCGGGCCGGCAAGCGGGAATTGAAGGCCGAGGAGTGCGATCCCGCCGGCCTGATCCAGGGGGCCCTCACCGACCTGCGCCTCCTGATCGAGGAACGGCGGGCAGTGGTGACCTGGAACGGGCTGCCGCGGATCAGCGGCGACTGCGAAGCCCTGGGCCAGGTCTTCCACAACCTGATCGCCAATGCCGTCAAATACTACGCCGGGGACGAGGTCCCGTACGTGCGCATCTGGTGCGAGCGGCGCGGCGAGGAGCACTGGTTCTTCGTCCGGGACAACGGGCCCGGGGTTGGGGAGACGGATCGCGAGAAGATCTTCGAGCCGTTTCAGCGGGCCAGTTCGAGAGTCCCGGGCAGTGGATTGGGCCTGGCGGTGTGCCGGCGGATCGTGAGCCGTCACGGCGGCCGCATCTGGGTTGAATCGGAGTCCGGCCAGGGCGCGACCTTCGTGGTGGCCCTGCCTGTCAGCCCACTTCTGTAGAATTTGCTTGGATCGTGCCAGGGGGCATGATAGAAAGACCTCAAATTCGATTGGGGCAGGCAGAGTCAGAGGAGGCGCGTTCGACTACGATACGGATCAGGGGCTTTTCGCCGGTGGGTTGCCGGTGGAAAAGATCTTCCAGGGTGTACGAGAATGGATGAGGTCCCGTGGGGCCGGGCCTCCTTGCATGCGCCTGCCGGTATCGGCTTCATACGATCCGGCGGCTCAGCGTCCTTTGCTCATGTAGTCGCTTTCGTTGGAACGCCGGCGTAGTGCGGCGTCCTCGAGTCAGAGAGCGGCGGATCACATGGGATCGATCAGTCCAACTCGCCAGCACAGTCCGAACAGCGCCATGGAGCGACGCTTGATCGAAGTCTTGTTGATCGAGGACAACCTCGGCGACGCGCGCCTGGTGGAACGCTACCTGAGCGGGCCAGTGGCGGTAAAGGAAGCCCGTTTTCGGGTGCGGCACTTCGATCGCCTGGAGGCGGGGCTCAGCGCGCTTTCCGAGCAGCGGCCGGACGTGGTGCTGCTGGACATGAGCCTGCCCGACAGCACGCCCGACGAGACCTTCCCCCGCGTGTTCGCGCAGGCGCCGGACGTGCCGATCATCATCCTGTCCGGAATCAGCGACGAAGGGAAGGCATCGGCGGCGGTCCGGCACGGCGCCCAGGACTACCTGGTGAAGCGGAACGTGGACGCCGACGGTCTGATCCGCTCGATCCGCTACTCCATGGAGCGGCGGGAGTGGGCGCATTCGTTGCAGGAGAGCGAAGAGCGTTACGCGCTGGCGGTTCGCGGGGCCAACGACGGACTCTGGGACTGGGACCTCCGTCAGGAGAAGATCTACTACTCGCCCCGGTGGATGTCGATTCTGGGCATCGAAGAGGTCGAAGAGGCGGAGGCGTCCAGCCCCGACCTCTGGTTCGACCGGGTGCATCCCGAGGACCTCGAGCCCCTGCGGGAGGCCTTGCGCCAGCACCTGGCCGGCGAGAGTCCGCTCTTCGAGAACGAACACCGCATTCGCCACGCCCGCGGGGAGCACCTGTGGGTCCTCAGCCGGGGCGTCGCGATCCGCAACGCCCAGGGCGAGGCCTACCGGATGGCCGGTTCTCTGACCGACATCACCAAGCGCCGCCGCTACGAGGAGCAGCTGCTGCGGGACGCGTTTTACGACTCGCTCACGGGGTTGCCCAACCGGGCGCTCTTCATGGACCGCCTGGGGGTGGCCATCGCGCGCCACCACCGCCATGCCGAGCAGCAGTTCTCGGTGCTCTTCCTCGACCTGGACCGCTTCAAGAACGTCAACGACAGCCTGGGGCACGCCATCGGCGACGAGCTGCTGTGCGCGGTGGCGAGTCGGCTGACTCCCCTGGTGAGGCAGGGGGACACGGTGGCGCGCCTGGGGGGAGACGAGTTCGCGGTCCTGCTCGAAGACGTTCCCGACAGCCACAAGCCGACGCTGGTGGCCGACCGCATCCAGCGCGCCTTCTCGGTCCCTTTCGACCTGCAGGGCCACGAGGTGTTCACCTCCGCCAGCCTGGGAATCGCGCTGAGCGAGACCGGTTACGACCGGCCGGAGGACGTGTTGCGCGACGCCGACATCGCCATGTACCGGGCCAAGTCCAACGGCAAAGCGCAGTACGCCGTCTTCGACCGGAAGATGCACGCCCGCGCCGTGGCCGTGCTGCAGCTGGAAAACGACCTGCGGCGGGCTCTGGAGCGGCGTGAGTTCGGCCTCTACTACCAGCCGATCGTGGACCTGCACAGCGGCCGCATCACGGCCTTCGAAGCCCTGGTTCGCTGGCGGCATCCGGAGCGGGGGCTGCTGCACCCCAAGGACTTCATTGCCACCGCCGAGGAGACGGGCCTGATCGTGCGCATCGGCCGCTACGTCCTGTACGAGGCTTGCCAGCAGCTGGTCCGCTGGCAGCAGCGCTTTCCCGGGTACGAGGGTCTTTCGGTGAGCGTGAACCTGTCGGGGCGGGAGTTCCGCCAGTCCAACCTGATCGATCAGATCACGGACGTGCTGGAAGACACGGGGCTGAGCCCTTCCCGGCTGCGCCTGGAGCTGACCGAGAGCACCTTGATGGAAGACTACCAGCCGGTCCCCGAGAAGCTGAAGAGGCTGCGGGAGCTGGAGATCCAGCTGCACATCGACGATTTCGGCACCGGCTACTCCTCGCTGAACTACCTTCAGCAGCTGCCGGCGGACGTTTTGAAGATCGATCGTTCGTTCATTCAACGCATGCAGCACCGCAACGGCGCTTCAGAGATCGTGGGAACCATCATCGACCTGGCCCGGAGCCTGGGGATGGACGTCGCCGCCGAGGGCCTCGAGACGGAACGCGAACTCGCCCACCTGCGCGACATGCGCTGCGAGTTCGGCCAGGGCTTCTTCTTCGCCAAGCCCCTGGACGAGCGGGCCGCGGGAGTCCTGCTGGCCTCTGATCCGCGCTGGTGAGGCCCATTGTCGTGATTTCGGACGGATGACTCGTCAGCGATTCCGGGAGGACTTGCTCGCCTTCCAGAAATTGTCTGGATGGAGTCCTGGATCGGCAAGCACCCATGGAATCGTGCCCGTCGAACCTTCGTTGGCCGGGATCGAGTTCGAACCGGGATCTTCCCCGTTCGCCGGAGACGAGACCGTCGGACGCTTCCAGGTTCCGGCGGCAGTGCTTTCGCTTGTGAATGGGGGTTGTGCCGGCGGTTTCCCGCTCACCAATTCTCCAGAATCGACGTCACCACGCTCGAGGCGAAGTCTCTCGAGACCCGCTCCAGCGCAGGGTTCAACTCCGTAAAGAAATTGTCGACGTCCTGGTTGAGGACGTACTGCTCGCGGAAGACGAAGCGGTCGTTGTGAAACAGCAGTTTGCCCGCCTTGTCCCGCATTTCCACCCGTGCCGAGACCGTCACCAGGTAGGTGTTGCCGAAGGAACCGCGGCCGAAGATGACCGGGTTGGCCACCAGGCGGGTGATGGCGCCGCTGACGGTGGCGTCGGCGGCGTCCGGGTCGTGGGTCAGTTGGTAGCGAGTCTTCTCCACGAAGCCCTGGACCAGTGCGCGGGTCATCAGCTGTTCGATCCGGAAGGTGGAGGTTTCGTTTTCCAGCGGAAGGACGGCGATGCGGCTGACCGGCAGCTCGATCCGGTTCCTGGAGGCCACCCGGTAACAGCCGGCCGCAGCGGCGCCGATCAGCAGCAGCACTACCGCCCGCCGCACCCGTTCGCCTGCAGACCTCGTCACTCTCATCGGACCACGATGTTGACCAGCTTGCGGGGGACCACGATCACCTTGCGCACCGTCTTGCCGCGGGTGTGCGCCTGCACCTTCTCGTCCTCCAGCGCCAGTTCCTCCATCTCCTTGCCGGAGATCTCGGGCGACGCGGAGAACTTGGAGCGCACCCGGCCGTTGATCTGCACCACCACCTGGATCTCCTCTTCCCGGGCCAGCTCGGGGTCGAAACTGGGCCAGGGACTCAGGGCGGCGGTCCCGGACGGCTTCCCCAGCCTCTCCCACACCTCTTCGGCGAAGTGGGGCGCGAAGGGGGACACCAGCAGCGCCATCGTCTCCAGCGCCTCCTGCAGCAGGCCGCGGTCGGCGCCGTCACCTTCGTGATAAACCGAGACGGCATTGAGCAGTTCCATGATGGCGGCCAGAGCCGTGTTCTGGTGCACGCGCTCGATGTCGGCGGTCACCTTGCGGATCGTCTGGTGCAGCTTGCGGCGCAGGTTGCGCGCCTCGTCCGACTCGTCCGTCCCGCCTCCGCCGGCCCGCTCGACGTGGGCCAGGACGATGCGCCAGAAGCGCCGCAGGAAGCGGAAGCAGCCTTCCAGCCCTTTGCGGCTCCAGTCCAGCTCTCCGTCCGGCGGCGCGCAGAACTGGATGAAGAGGCGCACCGAGTCGGCCCCGTACCGGCTCACCACCTCGTCGGGGCTCACCACGTTGCCCAGCGACTTGCTCATCTTGGCGCCGTCCTTGATCACCATCCCCTGGGTGAACAGCGCCCGCACCGGTTCGTCGTGATCGACCAGCCCCAGGTCGCGCATGACCTTGCCGAAGAAGCGCATGTAGATCAGGTGCAGCACGGCATGCTCGATCCCGCCGATGTACAGGTCGACCGGAAACCAGTAGCGGACCACCGCCGGGTCGAAGGGCTGCTGCTCGTTGCGGGGGTCCGTGTAGCGGTAGAAATACCAGGAGCTGTCCACGAAGGTGTCCATCGTGTCCGTCTCCCGGCGCGCGGCTTCCCCGCACACGGGACACTCGGTGTTTACGAACTCCGGCACGCGGCCCAGCGGGGAGCCCCCCAGCTGGAGGGCCTCCGCCTCGGGCAGCAGCACGGGCAGCTGCTCCTCGGGCACCGGTACGGTCCCGCAGCTGGGGCAGTTCACCATCGGAATCGGCGTCCCCCAGTAGCGCTGGCGGCTGATCCCCCAGTCGCGCAGCCGGTAGGTGACCGTGCGCTGCCCGAATCCCTGCTTCTCGGCGGCCTCTCCCATCACCCGCTGGGCTTCCTCGGAGGTGAGCCCCGTGAACTCGCCGCACTCGACCAGTTTGCCGCTGGCCTCCACTGCCGCGTCCATGTCTCCTTCGGGGACGGCCTCCGAGGCCACCACCACGCGAATGGGCAGGTCGTATCTGCGCGCGAACTCGAAGTCGCGCTGATCGTGAGCGGGGACGGCCATGATTGCGCCGGTGCCGTACTCGAGCAGGACGAAGTTGGCCACCCAGATGGGCACCCGCTCCCCGCTGTAGGGGTTACGCGCGTAGCGGCCGGTGAAGACGCCCCGCTTTTCCCCGCCCTCGGCGATCCGCTCTTCCCGGCTCTGGCGGCGCATCTCCTCGACGAAGGCCTTCAACTCACGCCCGTGCCGCGAATCCTCCTGTTGCCACTCGGCGACCAGCTGGTGCTCCGGCGCCAGGACCATGAAGGTGGCGCCGAAAATGGTGTCCAGCCGGGTGGTGAAGACCTCGAGCTCGAACTCGTGGTCTTCCACCGGAAACCGCACCCGGGCTCCCTCGGAGCGGCCGATCCAGTTGCGCTGCATGGTCTTGACCCGCTCGGGCCAGTCCTCGAGCCCGTCCAGGCCGTCCAGCAGCTCCTGGGCGTAGTCGGTGATCTTCCAGTACCACTGCTCGAGTTCCTTCTCTTCGACCAGGCTGTCGTCCCGCCAGCAACGCCCGTTGACCACCTGCTCGTTGGCCAGGACGGTCTGGCACTCCCGGCACCAGTTCACCAGCCCCTTCTTCTTGTAGGCCAGCCCGCGGTGGTACATCTGCAGGAAGAACCACTGGTTCCAGCGGTAGTAGTCCGGTTCGCAGGTGGTGACTTCGCGGCTCCAGTCGTAGGCCCATCCCATGCGGCGGCACTGCTGGCGCATCCGGTCGATGTTGGCGAAGGTCCACTGCCGGGGCGGGATGCGGTTCTTGATGGCGGCGTTTTCCGCGGGCAGGCCGAAGGAGTCCCAGCCGATCGGGTGCAGGACGTTGTCGCCGCGCATCTTGCGGAAGCGCGCGATCGAGTCGCCGAGCGAGTAGTTGCGGACGTGCCCCATGTGCAGCGCGCCGGACGGGTAGGGGAGCATTTCGAGCATGTAGAACTTGGGGCGGTCGCCTCCCTCGTCGGTGCGGAACTGGTCCGTCTCCTCCCAGAACCGCTGCCATTTCTTCTCGATCGCTTCGAAGTCGTACCGCTCGCTCATGGCTGTCCTCGCTCGTCCGAATCCTTCGATTCTACCGTTGAACGCCCTTCGCCTGCGGGCCCTTCCTCGACTCTCGCGTGCACGATGCCTCGCTGGGCCTGGTACTTCCCTTTCTTGTCGGCGTACGAGGTGCGGCACACCGAAGCGGCCTCCACGAAGATCAACTGCGCGATCCCCTCGTCGGGGTAGAGACGGACCGGCCGGGAACCGCCGTTGACGATCGAGACGGTGAGGTAGCCCTCCCACTCCGGCTCGAGCGGGGTCACGTTGATCAATACCCCGCAACGCGCATAGGTCGACTTGCCGCAGCACAGCCCCAGCACGTCGCGCGGGATGCGGAAGTACTCCAGCGAGCGAGCCAGCACGAAGGAGCCGGGCGGCAGCAGCGGGCTCCCGTCGTCCAGGTCTTCGAACAGGTTTTCGGTCCCCCCTTTGGGATCCAGCACGTCGCCGGCGGCGGCTCGGAGGCCCCGCAGTCGGGGGTGGAGCCGGAAGTCGTAGCCGTAGGAGGAGACCCCGTAGGAGACCTGCCCCGCCCGCACCGCGCTCTCCGCGAACGGCTCGATCATCCCCTGGCTGCGGGACATCTCGATGATCCAATGGTCCGGTTTGACTCCCATAGAACTCCCCCTTGAAGGGCCGCCCGCGGGCCGCCCCGCCAAAAAAGACGCGCCAGTGTACAGGCGCCGCGCTCAAAAAGAAAGAGCAGGAGCCCTCCGCCCTTGACACGGTCGACGGTGCTCAAGTATCTTGAAATTAATGGTTTACGGAGGAATCGAGTAACGTGATCAAGCAGGACATCGTGGTTCGTGTCGCCAGTCGGTTGAACATCACGAAGGTGAAAGCGGAAGTGGCAGTCGAGTCGGTCATCGATGCATTGCGGGAAGCGATGCACCGGGGTGAGCGAATCGAACTCCGTGGCTTCGGAGTTTTCGTCGTCAAACCCCGCAAGAGCGGAATCGGCCGCAACCCGCGCACGGGCGACGAGGTTCCGATTCCTCCGGGAAAGACGGTCCGTTTCAAGCCGGGCAAGGAAATCCGTTACAGTTGAGGCTGTGAGTCAGCCGCTGCCGTCGCTGCCCCGTGCAGTCCCCACCCCGGAAGTCTACTACCCGCGCCCGCCGCGGGCCTGGCCGGCGTGGGTTCCGGCTCTCTTCCTCGGCCTGACCGTCCTGAGCACTCTGTTTTCGGGCCTCCTCTTCTCGCTGGATCACCTCCAGCTGGAGGTGGACGGGTTCACGAGCCTGATCCTGGGGGTCCTGGCCGACCCCGCCCTGCTGGTGCACGGGGCGCCCTTCTGCCTGGCGCTGCTGGGCATCCTGCTGGCCCATGAGCTGGGCCACTACCTGACCTGCCGCTACTACGGCATCGAGTGCACCTTGCCCTACGTGCTGCCCGCGCCGTCGGTGATTCCTCTGCCGCCGGCCGTGATGGTGCTGCTGGGTTCGCCGACCTGGCAGTGGGGTGCCATGCCCTTCAATCCCTTCGGCACGTTCGGCGCCGTGATCCGCATCCGGGCGCCCTTTCGCAACCGCCGGCAGCTGTTCGACGTGGGGGTGGGCGGCCCGCTGGCCGGGTTCGTGGTGATCCTGCCGGTGCTGGCGGCGGCGCTGGCGATGTCCGGAGAGTTCGAGCAGCTGCCCGAGGGTGGCCTGATCTTCGGCGAATCGCTGCTCTTTCAGGCGGCCACGGCGCTCTTCTATCCGGGCGAGGACCCCAATCGAATCCTGCTGCATCCCATCGGCTGGGCGGCCTGGTTCGGCATGCTGGCCACCAGCTTGAACCTGCTCCCCATCGGGCAGCTCGACGGCGGCCACATGGTGTACGCGCTGTTCGGGCCGCGGGTGCACTACTGGGTGTCGCGGGCGACCTTCGTGGGGCTGGTCGGGGTCGGCTTCATCACCTGGCCGCCCTTCATCGGCTACGCTCTGTTCGGCATGCTGGGCCTGTTGTTGGGGAGAAGGCACCCGCCGCCGATGGACACCCGGGAGGCGCCGGGTCCGCTGCGGGTCGGGGTGGCGCTGGCGGCGGTGGCGATTCTGGCGCTGACCTTCATTCCGGTGCCGGTCCGGCCGGCGTAGCGCGCCTCCACCCGCCGTTACCCCAGGCGCACACTCCCCGTGTAGGTCTGGCCGAACCGGTCCGTCGCCTCGACCCTGACCTCCCGCGTCTGGGCCGACACCGGCGCGTAAAAGAGGTGGTCCACCTGCACCGGATCCACCCAGGGCCGCCGCTGGGGCAGCTCCGCCCCGGCGTGCAACTCCGTCGACAGCGGATCGGAGCCGCGCCGCCGCGACATGGCCCCGCGCCTTTCCCCGTCCTCGTACCAGACGACCGCCCAGCCGGGGTCCCAGTTCCAGACGTTGGCCACCACCTCCTGCGGCGCGGACGGGTCGGCCCCGCGGGCGTAGACCGACATCTGCTCCTCGAGCGGCCGGCCCGTGGCCTTGTACTTCCAGCGGATCTCCTCGCCGCGCACCTCGTACACGCCGTAGCCGTTGGGGGTGCCGTCGTAGCAGATCGGACCCGTCCACCAGGCCCCGCACACCGCCCCGTGGATGTGCTCCACCAAATTTCCCTCGAAGACGTGCTCGCACTCGTGGGTATGCCCCGCCAACACGTGCGCCGGGTAGGGCTCGAGCAGGCGGTGCAGGCGCTGCCGGTTCTGCACCATGGTGGTCAGCCGGCGGCCCGGCTCCTGGCTGCGCGTGACGCTGGAACTCGCCAGCGGAATGTGCAGCGCCACCACCACCGGCCGGCCCGGCTCGACCAGCCGCAGGTCCGCCTCCAGCCAGTCCAGCTGCTCCTTGCCCAGGTAGCCGATGTACCCCCCCGAGAAGTAGAAGACGTCGTTGAGCACGACGTAGTGGACCGCTCCGCGGTTGAACGAGTAATAGTCCGGCCCGAAGTGGCCCTGAAACGTCCGGGTGGACTCTTCGTGGGTCGACGCCCCCAAATCCAGGTCGTGGTTGCCCACCACCTGGAAGAACGGCATCTCCATCCGATGGACCGCCTTCTCGTACTCCGGAAACAGCGTCAGGTCGTCGAACATCAGGTCGCCGCAGCCGATTCCCAGCGGCGGCCCGTCCGAGAGCCGCCGGCTCAGCTCGCGCACGTCGGGGACCGTTTCGTTCAGGAAACGCTCGACCTCGTAGCGGTCCTCGGTCTGGGGGTCGGCCAGCAGGAAGCAGTAGTGGTTCTCGTCGCTTTGCCGCGAGGGAGCCAGCTGAAACAGGAGGGAAGCCTCTCCGTTCGGACCCGCCTCCAGGGGCGCGTGGATCCGAGCCGTGCCGGGGACGTTGCGGGGCAGCTCGTAGCCGGCGGGCCAGGACACGAAGACGAAGCGCCGGCCGCTGTGCGAGATCAGCTCGAATTCCCCGTCGGCCCCGGTGACGGCGACGTCCAGCCCGTCGCTCACCGCCACGCCGCCGATCCCGCGCGCACCTTCCGCCACCCGGCCCCGGACCCGCACGGGCTTCCAGGAAGGCGCCTGCCGTATCTCGGAGTCCTGACCCGCGAAGAGCCCGCCGCTAGCCGCATCCCACAGCGCTGCCGTGCCCAGCGCCGTTGCGAACTCTCTGCGGCTCCACCTCCGCCCCACCCGATGCTCACTGCCCCTGGACCTGCTCACGTGCAGTAGGGTACCCAATCGGAGGGGGGCCGCGCCACGGCGGCCGGAGCCGAAAACCGTCGCCAAGTCGTGGCCAACTGCTAAAATGCCCGGGGAAGGAAAGTCAGATGATCATTCGGCGGCGCAACACTTCCAGTGGAATCTGTATTCTCGATCTTTCCGGAAACCTGACGATAGTCGACGGGGCCGGCCCCCTCAGAGACACGGTTCAAGACGTCGTCGACGAAGGTATTTCCCGAGTGCTCCTCAATTTGCGAGAGATTTCCCACATCGATTCGGCCGGAATCGGATCGATCGTGGCGTCGTACACCTTGCTGTCCCAGAAACGCGGCGATCTGAAGCTTCTCGGCGTCGATCGCAAGCTGAGCATGATTTTGAGCGTAGTCGAGAGCTTCGACAACGAAGCCGAAGCTCTCGAGAGTTTCTGAGCGCGGTCCGGCCGCCGGTGCCGCCCCACCGTCCCGCTGTTCAGCGGGTGACCCGGAAGTGAATCAGACGGCTGGCCATCTTCACCTGCCGTTCCCGGTCGCTGCGCAGGAAAACGCGCAGCCACGATCGGATGCGCATCGGAGTCACGTTGAGGATCTCCGTCACCCAGACGAAACTGCCGGGCTCTTCGTGGTCGCTCATGAACCACTCCAGAGCGTCGGCGCGCCAGGACTTCCACTCGTCGCTCCGTGAACTCTTGGGAATGATGTCGCGCACCGCCTGCACCAGGATTCCCATTGCCAGATTGCGAACTTCCTTGGACGGCTTCGCAAGTCGGGGATACAGACCGTCGCTGCTGAGTGCCGCTGCTCGACTCGCCATAGCTTCGCCTCCCTTTCATCGCCCTCTTCCGAGGTGCGTCCAGTTATTGTCTACTGTTAGTATAGGATTTGTCTTGATTCATGTCCAGCCTTTTTTCAGGAATTCTCGCCGGCCGAGTCGGCACGGTAGAATGGGCGCTCTACGAAACGGGCCGCCGAAAAAAGGCCCAGCCACACCAGGAGGAGCTGCATGACCTTCGTTTCCGAGCTTTCCCCCACCCAGCTGTGGGGGCATTTCGACCGGATACTGACGATTCCGCGGGGTTCCAAGAACGAGGAGCGCATTGCTGCCTACGTCATCTCGGTGGCCCAGCGGCGGGGCCTCGAACACGAGCGTGACGCCACCGGCAACATCGTGGTGCGAAAGCCCGCCGCCCCGGGGGTCTCCTCGGACGAGCCCACCGCCTTGCAGTGCCACCTGGACATGGTCAACGAGAAGAACGAGGAGGTCGACCACGACTTCGAGAAGGACCCCATCGCCCCCCGACGCGACGACGGCTACCTGCTGGCCACCGGCACCACGCTGGGTTCGGACAACGGGATCGGCGTGGCCGCGTCGCTCGCCCTGATGGAAAGCCAGGACGTGCGCCACGGGCCGCTGGAGTTCCTCTTCACCGTGGACGAAGAGACGGGACTCACCGGCGCCGCCGGCCTGCAGCCGGGTTTTCTGCGCGCCCGGCGCCTCGTCAACCTGGACACGGAGGAGGAAGGCGCGTTGTACGTGGGCTGTGCCGGCGGAGCCGGCGTGGACCTCGAGCTGAAGTTGGAGTCCGAGCCCGCGGCGCCGGGGGCGCGGGCCTGGTCGGTCAAGCTGAAGGGCTTGCGCGGCGGGCATTCAGGGGTCGACATCCACCTGCAGCGGGCCAACGCCAACAAACTGCTGGCGCGGGCGCTGGCGGGCGCCGCCGGCCGGCAGGAATTCCGCCTGGCTCACTTCCAGGGCGGCAACATGCACAACGCCATCCCCCGGGAAGCCTCCGCCCTCGTGGTCCTCTCCGGAGAGGCGGGCGGCTTCCGGGAGGCCCTCACCGAGGAACTGGAAGCGCTGCGGGCGGAGTTCGGACCCAGGGAGCCGGAGTTCAGCTGGCTCGTCGAAGCCGCCGACCCGCCCGGCGAGGTCCTGGCCCCGGACGCTCATCAGCGGCTGCTGAATCTGGTGACGGCCCTTCCCCACGGCGTCCATTCGTACAGCTACGACATTCCCGAGCTGGTCGAGACCAGCTGCAACCTGGCGACGGTTCGAATGGAAGATGGCCGGGCCCTGCTGCACGTGAGCAATCGCAGCTCGGTGGCCTCCGCGCTGGACGGCGTGCAGCGGCAGGTG
>JBFGHG010000014.1:0-12707 GCA_041578395.1 Acidobacteriota bacterium | reverse complement strand
CGCGCCGGGGTTCGAGCAACGGCCGGGCCGCCGTCCTGGTGGCGGCGGCCCGGGGCTTGGCCCCCGGCAGCCGGCGCAGGGAGGGTGCCACCAGCAGCGTCGAGCCGCGCAGGAAGTGGCTGAGGAAGTCGACGATCGCCCCGCCCACCTGTCGGGCATGACGCTCCTGCATCCGGCGCACCCCTTCGACCGCCGCCGTGCACTGGGGGCAGCCCTCCAGGTGCCGCTCCGCCTCGCGCCGGGCGTCCGGGGACAGCCGTCCCCCCAGGTACTCGGCGACCACGAGGTGGGAGCCGGAGGCTTCGTCCGTCATTCGGTGCTGTCCTCGGCGAGGACCACTACCACCGCTTCGTCGATCAGCGCGGCGTTGGGCAGCGAGACCTGGCCCTCCGCCGTTTCCAGCACCGACTTGACCGGTCCGATGCTGAGCAGGCGGCCCCGATGGCGTCCCACCGTCAGCTGCTGCCCCGGCTTGAACTCCTCCCGCACGTGAAAGCCCGCCATGATGTTGCGCGCCAGCTCGCGGTTGCCGAGGCCGAAGGCGAGCGCCAGGGCCAGTGCCGAGGCGGCGATCACGGCAATCGAGGCGGTCACCAGCAGGGTGGTTTCCACACCCAGCTGTTCCATGGCCAGGATGACGGCGAAGATGACCAGGACGTAGCGGACCAGCTGGCCCAGGACCGGCCCGGTGGTCATCCCCGACTGCACCGCCAAAGCGCCCACGGCGTCTCCCACCACGCGGGCCAGCAGGCTTCCGATCAGGACGATGACGGCGGCCGCCAGCACGTGCGGCAGGTAGGAGACCAGTCCGCCCAGCGTGCCGGTGACTCCCGGCAGACCCAGGCTTTCGACGGCGGCCAGCAGGAAGACCAGCAGGATCAGCCAGTAGACGAGCCGCGCGAGCACCTCGGAGACCGAGGCCGACCAGCCCGCCTTGGCCAGCGCGTCGCCGATCCCGGCCCGCTCCGCCAGTTTGTCGACTCCCAGCCGGCGCAGCACCCCGGCCACCGAGAACTGAGCCACCCGCCCGATGACCCATCCCAGGACCAGCAGCAGCAGCGCTCCCAGCAGGTTCGGCAGCCAGACGGCGATTCCGTCCAGCACCTGTGCCTGCAGCCGGGTCCACGACTCAGTTTCCCATGGCATGTGCACGCCTCCTGTAAAGAGGTTGTCGTTGGGGAAGACTGTAGCAGGGAGCCGGGGGGAGCACCAGGCATCGGGAGTAGTTCCACAAGCGGTGTCGTTCGAGGCGTGACGCGGATACTCGATTCCTGCAAAACAGAAATGAATTTCAAAAATGCAAGAACCCTGATGGCCGTCAATGGCTGAGCATACAACATGGGCCGCCAGCCTTCCGCGTCAGCCGTGCTTCAAAAACGTCCCCGCCCGGTACTCCTCGAAGGCCTGCTGCAGCTCCTGCTGGGAGTTCATCACGATCGGCCCGTACCAGGCGACCGGCTCGCGCAGCGGCAGCCCGGACACCAGCAGGAAGCGAATCCCGACCTCCCCCGCCTCGATCACCACCTCGTCGCCGCGGTCGAACAGGATCAGCGAGCGGTTGTCCGCTTCCTGGGGAGGTGACACGTCGGCCCAGCCGACGCTCTCGGTGGGCACCGCCAGCGGCTCGGAGGCGTTGCAGAAGCGGCCCGAGCCCGCGAAGACGTAGGCGAAGGCGTGGCGCGTGGTCTCCACCGGCAGGCTCTTCCGCTTGCGGGGGGGCACCGTCACGTCGATGTACTGCGGGTCGGCGGCGATGCCGTCGACGGGTCCCTTCACGCCCCAGAAGCTTCCGCAGATCACCCGCGCACGGGTGCCGTCGTCGTCGGTCACCTCGGCCACGTCGCCGGCCTGGATCTCCTGGTAGCGGGGCGGGGTCATCTTCAGGCTCGAAGGCAGGTTGGCCCACAGCTGGAAGCCGTGCATCCGGCCGTCGCGGTCTCCGCGGGGCATCTCCTGGTGCACGATGCCGCTGCCGGCGGTCATCCACTGCACGTCGCCGGCGCCGATCGTCCCCTCGTTGCCGAGGCTGTCGCCGTGGTCCACGTTGCCCGCCAGCACGTAGGTGATCGTCTCGATGCCGCGGTGGGGATGCCAGGGGAACCCGGCGAGGTAGTCCTCGGGCCGCTCGTTGCGGAAGTCGTCCAGCAGCAGGAAGGGGTCGAACTCGCTGGTCTTGCCGAAGCCGAAGGCGCGTTGCAGCCGAACCCCGGCCCCTTCCATCGTCGGTTTGGCTTTGATCAGTTGCTTGACGGGGCGAATGGACAAGGGTTTCCTCCTTTAACCGGGATTATTCCACGAACTTCGGCTGCGAGCGCTGATGTGAATAATCCCGATTATGACGATTCTACCGCTATCATCTCCGGAATGAAGCTGGCGCTGAACCCTCCGCTGCGTCCCATGCTGGCCAAGCGCGTCGACCGGCTGCCGACCGGGGACGGCTGGCTGTACGAACCGAAGTGGGACGGCTTCCGGGTGATCCTCTTTCGCGACGGCGGCGAGTGGCTGCTGCAGAGCCGCGACCTGAAGCCGCTGAACCGCTACTTCCCCGAGCTCGAGCAGCCCGTCGTTTCGATGCTGCCGTCCCGGGTCGTGGTGGACGGGGAGCTGGTGATCGCCACGCCTGACGGTCTGGACTTCGAAGCGCTGCAGCTGCGCATCCACCCCGCCGAGTCGCGGGTCAACCTGCTGGCCGAGCAGATCCCCGCTTCGCTGGTGTTGTGGGACCTTCTCTGCCTGGGGGACGAGGACCTGAGCGGCCGGCCCTTCGCCGAGCGGCGCGCCCGCCTCGAAGAAGCCCTCGCCTCCTCCGAGCCCCCGATCCACCTCACCCCACTCACCGACGACCGGGCACTGGCCCGGGACTGGTTCGAGCGCTTCGAGGGCGCCGGCCTGGACGGGGTGATGGCCAAGCCGGCCGCGGACGTCTACGAGCCGGGCAAGCGCACGATGTTGAAGGTGAAGCACAAGCGGACCATCGACGTGGTACTGGCGGGATTTCGCTGGCACAAGAAGGGCCCGGGGACTGCACCGGGCTCCCTGCTGCTGGGGCTCTACGACGACCAGGGGGTGCTGCACCACGTGGGCGTGGCGGCCAGCTTCACGGAGAAACGGCGCCGCGAACTCGTCGAGGAGCTGGCGCCCCTGCGTGAAAACGCCCTCGAGGGACACCCCTGGAAGAGCTGGGCCGAGCAGGGGCAGCGGATCCCCGGCATGCAGAGCCGCTGGAGCCGCGGCAAGACACTGGAGTGGGAACCGCTGCGGGCGGAGCGAGTGCTGGAGGTCTCCTTCGACCACATGCAGGGGACCCGCTTTCGCCACACCGCTCACTTCGTCCGCTGGCGCCCCGACAAGCAGCCCGCGGAATGCACCTACGACCAGCTGGACGTGACTCCCCCCTACGAGCTGCAGCGGATCTTTTCCCGCTACGGGTGAGCGGCACCCGTGGCGCGGGCATCCTTGCCCGTGATGGCGCACATTCAGAATCACGGCCTGGAAGGCCGCGCCACCAAAGGGTCGTAGTGACTCCCCCCCACGAACTGCAGCGGGTCTTTTCCCGCTACGGGTGAGCGGCACCCGTGGCGCGGGCATCCCTGCCCGTGATGGTGCACCTTCAGAATCACGGCCTGGAAGGCCGCGCCACCCAGGGGTCGTAGTCGGGGTCGGGGGGCTCCGGCGGGGGGCGGTGCTTTTTCGGAACGTTGCGCAGGTTCACGCGGATGCGGGTCCAGGTGGTGTAGCGGCCCCGCATCGCGTCCACCAGCACGTCCTCGACCTTCAGGTGGGACGCCGCTTCCGGGTGGCGTTTCTTCCACCGCTCGAGCCCGGCCTGCGCCTCCTCCTCCTTGGCGGCCTTGGCTACCGTGACCAGTGGCATCTTCTTCCGGCGCGAAGGGCGGACGCGCGCCGGCTCTGCGGCCCGCTTCGCATGGTGCGGCGGCCAGGGGGCGTCCCCCAACCCCTCGGCCCGGTGACGCTCGGCCAGTTCGAGCAGCGGCTCGAGCGACCCGGCCGCCTCGTCCATCCCGGCCGTCAGATCGCCGATTTGCGCGAACCGCTCCGGCATGGTCGCGAGCGTGAAGTCGCCCAGTTCGCATTCCGGCAGTTCCGCCCAGGTGACGGGAGCCGAGACGCGGGCGTCGGGGGTCGGTCGAACCGAGTAGGCGGAGGCCACCGTGCGGTCCTTGGCGTTCTGATTGTAGTCGACGAAGACCCCGTGGCGTTCCTCTTTCCACCAGCTGGTGGTCACCAGGTCGGGCGCCCGCCGCTCGACGTCCCGGGCCAGCGCCAGCGCCGCCTGCCGCAGCTGGTCGAACCCCCAGCGCCGCTCGACGCGGACGTTGACGTGGATGCCCCGCGAGCCGGACGTCTTGGGCCAGCCGGTCAGCCCGTGATCGTCGAGCGCTTCGCGCACCAGCAGGGCCGTCTTGCGGACCGCATCCCAGCTCACACCCGGACCCGGGTCCAGGTCGACGCGCAGCTCGTCGGGATGGTCCAGGTCGTCGGCCCGCACCGGGTGGGGGTTCAGGTCGATGCAGCCGAGGTTGACGATCCAGATCAGCTGGGCCAGCTCGGTGATCACGAGCTCGTCGGCGGTGCGTCCGGAAGGGAAGGCCAGCCGCACCGTCTTCACCCAGTCAGGCCGCTTGGCGGGCGCCCGCTTCTGGTAGAAGAAGTCGCCCTCGATGCCGTGCACGTAGCGCTTCAGAACGATGGGGCGGTTGTAGATGCCGCCGAGCGCCCCTTCGCCCACGGCCAGGTAGTAGCGGACGAGGTCCAGCTTGGTGATGCCGGCTTCGGGGAAGTAGAGCTTGTCCGGGCTGGACACGCGTACTTCCCGCCCCGAAACCTCCAGGATTTCGGCTTTGGCTTTGGCGCCCACGTCCTGAGTATAGTGACCAGCACCGCTTTCACCGAGTCCGGGGCTGCGCTAGACTCGTGCGGTGGAGTTCCTGCTCCTTGGTCTGGTCCTTTTTGGCCTCATCGTCGGGGCGATTGGGGCGGCCTTTGCCGGTTTCATCAAGGCGGGCGCCAACTCCCGGCGCATCGCCCAGCTCCAGCACGAGCTTCGGACGACGCGGTCCACGCTGCTGGACCGCATCGAGCGGCTGGAGAAACAGTTCCGGAGCGCGGCGCCGGAAGCGGAGGCTCCCGCCCCGGAGAGACCGCCCCTTGAACCGGAACCCGAGCCTCCGGTTCCCTCACCAGCTCCCGCTCCGCCGGTAATCGAGCCTCCACTTCCATCCCCTCCGGCGCCAGTCGAAGAGCCTCCGCCTGCCGAACCACCACCGCCCCGCCGCGCCGCCGAACCCGTTCTTCCCGCGCCGCCTGCCAGCCCACCGCCGGAAGCTCCGGGCAGAGTGCCGGCCAAGGGTGTCGACTGGGAGCAGTGGATCGGAATCCGCGGCGCGGCGGTGCTGGGCGCGATCGTACTGGGCCTGGCCGCGGTGATGTTCCTCCGCTACGCCATCGAACACGGCCTGATCCCGCCCATCGTCCGGGTGGCGATCGGACTGCTGGTCGGGCTGGCCTCGATCGCGATCTCCGAAGGGGTGCGCACCCGCGGCTACCGGACGACGGCCAACGCGCTGGCCGGCGGGGGAATCGTGGTCCTCTACGTCTCGGTCTGGTCGGCGCGCGTCCTGTACGAGCTGATCGGCGCGGCCCCCGCCTACGGCCTGATGATCCTGGTGACCGTGAGCTGCGGCCTGCTGGCCTGGCGGCACCACGGCCGCGACATCGCCCTGCTGGGACTGGTGGGCGGATTCGCCACGCCGCTGCTGCTCTCTTCGGGCAGCGACAACCCGATCGGCCTGTTTGGCTACGTGCTGCTGCTGGACCTGGGCCTGTTCACGCTGGCGCGCCGGGGACGCTGGCCGGTGCTGATGGTGCTCGCGCTGGCCGGGACGGCGTTGTACGAGGCCGCCTGGATCCTGGGGCGGATGGGACCGGAGCGGCTGTTGCTGGGACTGGTGGTCGTGGCCGTGTTCGGTGTGTTCTTCGCGCTCACGGGGAAGATGCCGGAGCGCGGGGATTCGGCAGGCGGGCTGGACGTCGAGCGGCTGACCCGCATCGGCGGAGTCCTGCTGCCTTTCGCCTTCGCGCTTTATTTCGCGGGCAACGCCGAACTGGGGACTCACCTCTATCCCATCGCTGCCCTGCTGCTGCTCCTGCTGCTCACTGCGGGATGGGTGGGGCGGAGCCTGGCCGAGCCCTTCTTGCCCGTGGGAGCTGCCGCCGGGACGACCGCCGTGTTGGCGGCGTGGTTCGTCCGGACGCGTTTCACGGACGCCCTGGCCTGGGAGGCCGCCGCCGCCTGCCTCATTCTCGCCCTGGCGCCGCACCTGTGGTACGAGTGGCTCCGGCGGCACGGGCAGGAGGGGCGCAGCCAGACCGACGCGGCTCTGGGGTCTTCGGTGAGCTTCCTGATCCTTCTCGTCCTGTTCTCCCTGAGCCCGCCGGCGCCCTCCCTCTGGCCCTGGCTGTGCGGATGGCTCGCTCTGGCCGCGCTCGTCTTGCGTCAGACGGCGCTGAGCGGGCGGAATCGGATGCAGGTTCCGCTTGGTTTCCTGCTGGGCGCCGGATTCGCCTGGTTCTTCCTGGTGCATCGAGACTCCCCCGCGTTCCCGGCGCCGGCACTCTACCTGGGCATCGTGGTGGCCGTCGCGCTGGGCTTCCAGGCGCTGGCGTGGCGGCGGCTAGGGTCCGCGACGGCTCGAGCGGCCGACGCCGCTGCGGCTGCGTTTCCGCTGACGGTGCTGCTGTTTCTGCTGGGAGAGAGCCTGTTTCTGAGCCTCACGCCGGGGCTCTTTTTGGGCGCGACCTTCGTGCTCGCCCTCCTGGCGGTGCTGTCGGCCACGCGGATGCGGTCGGGCCCGATCTATTTTGCTGCCGTCCTTCTGCTGGCCTGCGTGCAGTGGGTCTGGACGCTCTCCTTTGCCGGACCCGAACGCCACGGCGTCGAACTATTGCTCGCCCTGCTGCTGGAGAGCATCCCGGTCCTCGCGTTCACCGTCTGGCCGCTGCTGGTCGGCGGGGCTCTGGCCGGGGAGCGTTTCGCCTGGTACGGCGCGGCGCTGGCGGCTCCCCTCTGGTTCCCTTCCATGCGCTACCTGTTCGAACTGCGGTTCGGCGACGCTGCAATCGGACTTCTTCCCGTGGCGCTGGGCGCGCTCTCGCTGTGGGCGGCTTTCCAGGCCAGGCGGCTGGGGAAGCCCGACGATCCAGCCCGAAACCGGGCTCTGGTCTGGTTCGCGGCGGTGGCGCTGGGATTCGTGAGCGTGGCGATTCCGCTGCAACTGGAAAAAGAGTGGATCACGCTGGGGTGGGCGCTGCAGGGCTTCGCGGTGATCGCCCTCTGGAAGCGTCTGGACCACCCGGGCCTGAAGTATTTCGGGCTGGCGCTGCTGGCGGCCGTGACGGTCCGGCTGGTGGCCAACCCCGAGGTGCTCTCCTACCACCCGCGCTCCGGCTGGCCGATCGTCAACTGGCTGATGTACACCTACCTGGTGCCGGCGGCGGCTCTGCTGGGCGCTGCGTCGATCCTGCGCCGCCACGAGATCGGCCGGCGGCGGCCCTGGGAGTTCAACTTCTACTCCGGCGAGCATCCGGTCGGGGCGATGGGGTGCGGTGTGGCGGCGATCGCCGTCGTGTTCGTCTGGATCAACCTGACCATCTTCGATTTCTACTCCACCGGGTCCGAACTGACGCTCTCGCTCGACCGCCTGGCCGCCCGCGACCTGACGCTGTCGCTGGCCTGGGCGGTCTATGCGCTGGTGCTGCTGGGGATCGGCTTTCGCCGGGACAGCGTGGGCCTGCGCTGGGTCAGCCTGGCGTTTCTAGTGCTGACGATTGGGAAGGTCTTCCTGCACGATCTGGGCGAACTCGAAGACCTCTACCGGGTGGCTTCGCTGGTGGGGCTGGCCGTGTCGCTGATCCTGGTGTCCTTCGCCTACCAGCGGTTCGTCTTCCGCAAACGGGAGAGTGAATGATGCGAACCTCGACGCGGCGCCTCCCGTTGTTCCTCGGGCTCCTGGCCGGTGCCCTGCTGGTCCTGCCCGCTCAGCGGGCGGCCCCGCCGGACCTGAAGACCCTCTTCACCCATCAGGCTCCGATCCACGTGACGACCGAGCGGCTGTCCCGGCTGGAGCTGCCGCTGGAGGTCCTCTCCGCCTGCCGTACCGACCTGTCGGACCTGCGCGTGTTCGACGCCTCGGACCGGGAGGTGCCGTTTCTGCTGGAGACGGGACCCCTCCCCGGCGTTCCCCTGGTCCTGGAGACGAGCTACACCCTCGAGGTCCTGGAGGTGGAGCGGCAACCGGGCGACATGGAAGACGAGTGGCCTCGCCACCGAGAAGTGTACGAGCTGGCGGTCCCCGACGGGATTTCGCCGGACGTGGGTTGGGATCTCGTGTTCGAAGCCCTGGTTCCGTTCTGGAATCGGCGGGTGAAGGTTTCGGCGGTCACGGCAGGGGGTGAGGAGGTGGTCCTGGTCGAAGCCGGCTCGGTGTTTCGGCTGCGTACTCCGCCGCGCCAGAAGACGCGGCTGCGGCTGCCGTCGTGGGGGGAGCGAGTTCTGGAGCGATTGATCGTGACTCTGGAGGGCACGGACGGGATCTACCTGGGTCCGGTGATCGAGCTGGCCCATTCGCGCTCCTTCGACCCCCGCGAACGTGCGGTGGTGGAGCTGACCCAGGTGAGCCGGCGGGAAGTCGAGGGGAGCACCATCGTCGAGCTGGAGCGCCCCGGTGCCGTCGTGCCCGACCTGATCCGGCTCGCCACCAGCACTCGAGCTTTTCACCGGCCGGTCGAGGTCTGGGACGAGGGCCCGGGCAGTTCGGACGAGGTCCTGGGGAGCGACCGCCTGTTCCGGGTGACCGCCCTGGCCACGGTGGAAGAAGTGGACCTTCCGGTGAAGCCCGCCCGAGGAGATCGTTTGCGGGTCGTGATCGGAAACGGGGACAGTCCGCTGCTGGAGGACCTGTCCTTTGCCGCCGTGATCCGGCGGCCCGAGCTGGTGTTCGCGCTGACGCCCGGGGGGGCGGACGAGCCTTCCGGACGGCTGCGCTTCGGAGGCGGACGGGCCTTCCGGCCGCGCTACGACCTGGAGCATCTGCGCACGGCGCTGGCGCTGCCGTCGCAGGGAGAGCGGGCGGAGCTGGCGGGCCAGCTGCACCAGCTTCCACCGGCTCGGCTGGGGGACGTCCAACCGAACCCGCTCTTCGACCCTGCTCCGGTACTGGGCTTTGCGATGAGGCCTGCAGCGCCCGTCGACGTCCGGCTCTACTCCCGCCGCCGCTCCATCGAAACGAGTCCGTCGCCGGAAGGCCTGACGCGATTGCGGTTGCGCCCGGAGGACCTGGCGGCGGCCCAGCCCGATCTGGACGACCTGCGGATCGTGGACTCCGAATCGCGTCAGTGGGCGTACCTGCTGGAGCGGGACGCGGGCCGGGAGCTGCGGCCGCTCGAGGTGAAGGGGCCGGTCTCGGAGGATGGGTCGTCCGAGTACGAGTTGATCCTTCCGGCCGCGCCCGCCACCCTCACCGAGGTCGTCCTGCATGCGGACATCGACTTCTACGACCGAGCCTACCAGCTGCGCGCCACGCTGGAGGATCAGGAGCGGACGCTGGCCCGGGGCCGCATGGCCCAGCGGATCGGCGACCCCCGTCCGGCCCGGATTCGATTTCCGCCGGCGCGGGCCGATTCGCTGACGCTGGTCATCGAGGACGGCAACGACGCGCCGCTGCAGTTCGAGCGGGTGGAGGCGGAGTTCCCGGTGCCGGACGTCTACTTCGCGGCTCCGCACGGGTCGTATTCCCTGCTGCTGGGCAACCCGGACGACACGGCGCCGCAGTACGAACTGGCGCGAGTGCGGGAGGTCGTGCTGGCGGTTCGCAGCCGGGAAGCGGCGGCCGGGGAGCTGGCCGGCAACCCCGATTACAGCGCCAGGGCCCGCCTGACCACCGGCTCGGGGGCGCAGCAGACGCTGCTGTGGGTGGTGCTGATCGGCGCGGTCGTTTTTCTCGGCTGGCTGACCCTGCGGCTGGCCCGCCGCGAGGGGAAAGGGGACGACCGCACGAACGGCTCCTGATCGCTGTTCCGCGGGCAGTGTCAGGACCGGTAGCAGGCGCTTCGCTGCGAGTGAGTGCGGCGAAGGAGGATTCAGAGGGGGCAGGAGGCGGGGAGGCGGGCCAGCTTCCGGTCGATCAAGGCGGGAGAGAGCTTCTCCAGGTAGTGGACGATCGTCTGCACCCGGATGCGGATGCCGCCCGCCGGCTTGGTGGAGTCCAGGTCGCCGAACTTGAAGTAGAGCGTGCCGGAGGCTTCCACGATCTTCTGCACCGGCGTGTAGGTGGGCTGGTCCATGCCGCACTCGTAGCTGGACAGGTGCACGGCACAGGTGGTCCAGGGGCAGCGGGTGGCCACCTTGGCGCCCCACAGCAGCTCGTTGGTGTTGCTGCTGTACGAAGAGGTCCAGACGTCGGAGATGTCGAAGGGCCCGCGCATCCGTCCGGCTCGAACCTCCCGGCCGAAGAGCCACTCCATCAGGTCCGCGTCCAGGGGAAAGTGCTGCAGCCAGACGATCGGGAGTCCGCAGGACTGAAGGGCGGTCTCGATCTCGTGCCCGATCCCGGGGTCCATGTGGTAGGGCCGCGCCAGGATCAGCACCGAGGGGCGGTGCTCGGTTCTGCACCAGGCCAGGATCCGGCGCGACTCCGCCCGCAGCTCCGCGGAAAAACTCTCGAGCGCCGCGTACCCCGCCCGCACGGCCGCTTCCGTTTCCTGTTCCTCCAGGCCGAGGATCTCGTGCAGCGACTCGTACAGCTGCCGGGCCGCCTGCCGGGGTTCGGCCAGCGAGACGAAGGGGCTGGCGTAGCGGATGCCGCGGGCGGCGAAGACATCTCCCTCCTTGAGGAAGCCGGCCTTGATGTTCTCGGGGGCCGCCATCACCCGCGGGCAGGCCAGCGTGTCCACCACGTGCCCCTCGAGGAAAGAGGGGAGCGAGTAGATCATGGGGCTCAGCAGCAGGTCGATCTTCTTCTTCGCCGAGAAGACCAGTTCGCCGTAGTGCCCGCTCATGCTCTTGACCGGGTGGCAGCAGTCGACCGTCCCCCGGCCCTTCCCGAACTCCCGGAACTGCTCTTCGGAGGTGTCGGAGCTGAAGACGACGTGGCCGGGCTGGATGCCCAGCGCCTGCAGGAACCCGATCCAGAAGCGGTGGGTGCTCCAGACGTTGAGGACCCGCGGGATCCCCACGAAGCGTTCCGCCACCCCCTGCAGGAAGGCACCGTTGCCCGAGGAACACTGCGAGTTGAGCCGGAAATCGGAGACCGTCCCGTTGCGCATGAGCATGATCTTGACGTCCCGGCATCCACCAGCAGGTGGAGGGGACCAGGCCGCGGGCCGTCGTCGTGGTGCTGGAAAGAGATCACCTGCAGGGAGACGGCCTGAAGCAGGCGTGCGCCTTCATCGAGTCGGAACGGGCCCTGGCCGGTGGGCGTCCGCTGCTGATCGCCACGGATTCCGCCGAGGCGCCCGCGATCACCCGGCTGCTCGATGCGGGAGCCAGCGACTTCCTGATCCCGCCGCTGAGCGAGGGGAACGTCATGCCCCGCATCTGGCGCCTCTTCCGCCACCTCCGGATGGAGAGAGAGCCGATGCGGCGCCTGCGCAAGCGCGTCGGGCTGGCGCAGATCGTCGGACGGCACCCCGATTTCCTGGCCGAGATCGACAAGATCAAGGCCATGTCGGGATACGATGCCAGCGTCTTGATCGAAGGCGAGACGGGAACGGGCAAGGAACTCTGCGCCCGCGCCATCCACTACCTCAGCCCCCGTTCGCAGGGGCCGTTCGTGCCGATCAACTGCGCCGCCATCCCCGACGAGCTGGTGGAGAACGAACTCTTCGGACACCAGCGCGGCGCCTACACGGGCGCCTCGGAGACCCAATCCGGACTGATCGCGGAAGCCGAGGGAGGGACCCTCTTCCTGGACGAGGTCAGCAGCCTCTCGATGCTGGCCCAGGCCAAGATCCTGAGGTTCCTGGAGAGCGGCGAATACCGGGTGCTGGGCTCCACCCGGATCCGGTACGGCGACGTCCGGGTGATCGCCGCCTCGAACGTCGACCTGGCGGAAGCGGCGGCGGAAGGCCGGCTGCGCTCAGACCTCTACTTCCGGCTGAACATCCTTCCCATCCGGCTGCCCCCGCTGCGGCGGCGAGTCGAAGACGTTCCCGTGCTGGCGCGCCATTTCGCCCGCAAGTACTGCCGCAGGTTCCGCAAGCCGGAGGTGACCTTCTCGGCCGGGGCTCTGGAAAAGCTGGTGCTGCACTGGCCGGGCAACGTCCGCGAGCTCGAGCACCTGGTGGAGAGGGCCGTGCTGCTGTCGGCGGCTTCGGTGATCGGGGAGGCGGCGGTCGGCCTGACCCCACCCCGGACGCGGCCGGAGTCGTTCAAGGAGGCCAAGGCCCGGGTGATCGCCGATTTCGAACGGAATTACGTGCGCGGGCTGCTGGTGGCTCACTGCGGCAACATCGCCGCCGCGGCCCGGGCCGCCCGCAAGGACCGCCGCACCTTCTGGGAACTGATCCGCAAGTACAGCATCGACGTGCAGGCCATCAAGCAGCTGTCGGCGCTGACCTGAACCTCGGCGTGCGACGGGCAGCGTTGCCCGGGGGGCTCATCCTTCTGTCTCGGCCGACAAACCGGCCGT
>JBFGHG010000013.1:0-12987 GCA_041578395.1 Acidobacteriota bacterium | reverse complement strand
CCTGGACCGCCATCAACAACGGCCTGAGCGATCAGCGGGCCGAGGCGCTGGCGCTGGACCCGGCCGGCGAAGTCCTGCACACGGGGACGGAAACGGGCGCCTTCAGCCTGTTTCTGCTGCACCGGATGCACTTCGCGCAGTTCGGCAACGGCGGGGGCTTTTCGTCCTTCATCATGCTGATGAACCCGTCGGCGACCGAGACGGCCACCGGGCGCGTGGAGCTGTACGACGACTTCGGCTCCGGCCTGGACGTCCCGCTGATCCCGGGAGTTCAGCCCGCGGGCACTGGAGGAGCACCGGCGGCCCGTTTCTCGATTCCGCCCATGTCCTCCGAAATGCTGATGACCGACGGCCTGGGTGCCGTGACTCCGGGATCGGCCATCGTGGTGTCGGACCTGCCGCTGGGCGGCAACATCGAGTTCACGGTGCCGGGCGTCGGGATGGCCGGCATCGCCGCGTCCGACCCGCTGGAACGCTTCATGGTCATGGTGCGCAACCAGGCCGGCGGCGTGAAGTCGGGGATCGCGTTTCTCAACGTGCAGAACCGCCCGATCCGCATCACCTTGCGCCTGACGGCCGCAGGGCAGGAGGTCCCGGGCGGGACCGCCGAGGTGGAATTGCCCCCCTTCGGACACCTGGCACGCTTCGTCAGCGAGCTGTTCCCCGACGCGGACCTGGGCGAGTTCATGGGAACGCTGATCGGCGAGTCGCAGCAGGGGAGAATGGCGGTGACCGCCATGGACCTGGGCCGGAACATGGGCGAGTTCGCCTCGCTCGAGGTCATGCAGCTTCCCTGAACCTGCTACCGGGCCGGCCTCTGTTCGAGCATCCGCTGCAGGGCGGAGGCCAGCTCTCTACCGGCCACCCGGTTGCCCCGGGCGTTGAGGTGGGTGTCCTGAAAATGGTAGAGATGCCGCCCGCCGTCCGGCTCCGCTGAAACGCCGCGAAACACGGGCAGCAGGTCGATGCAGGGGATCCCCCGGGCGTCCAGCCAGGGGCCGATCGTCTGCTGGGGGAGATCGCGGTCCCATTCCGGTGCAGCCTCGATGGCCTCCCAGAGCGCATCCTCCACCTGGAACTCGCCGGGAATCAGCAGCACGGCGAAGCCCCGGCCCCGGGCCTGGGCCGCCAGCGCCTCCAGGTCCTCGAAGAACGATCGATAGGCGGCCGCCGACTCCGGCCCGCAGACGGCCTCCGCCAGCGACTGCTCCAGTTCCAGGTAGGTGGGACGGGAGTAGGTCGGCTCCTCCAGCCGGTAGTCCTCGATCCAGGGGTAATCGCCGGCGGCTTCACCTGAATTCGCCGCGCCCCGGCTCCCGCCTGCCTCTCCCAGAGTCGCCAGGCGCCGCCCTGTCCGCAGTTCGGCGAAGAGGCGGCGCAGTCGGGTCCCCACGGCCCAGAGCAGGTTCTGGTCTCGATCGAGCCAGGCGCGCAGCCAGGCGTGGCCCTGATGGCGCGCGCGGACCTGGTGGCTGTACGCGATGTCGTTGCCGACGAAGACCGCCACCACGACGATGTCCGGGTCCACCGAAAGTCCGTCGCTTCCCAGGATGATCCGGTACTCGGGAAGCCCGGCCCGCGGCACCCCGAAGCTGTCGATCCGCAGACCCGTGAGCTGCTCCGCGACCGTGCTGAAGAGGAAGGAGTGGGGGACGATTCCGAGCACGAAGGAATCCCCGACCAGCGCGACCTGCGTCCCGGGGACGCTTTGCGGCTCCTCGTCGTAGTAACCCAGACTGTTGCAGGGAAAACCGAAACGCACGGTCCCGGGCGGGCAGCGCGACGACGCCAGCAACCGGTCGGCGGAGCCGGGCACCGACAGCAGCGAGGAGGGGAAGAGCCAGGCGGCGGCCGCCAGACCCAGCTGCAGCAGCACCAGCGTCAGGCTCAGGTTGAAGGCCAGCAGATCGAGCAACCTTCTTCGCGGCTCGACGTCGCGGCCCCTTCGGTACCGGGTCAGCAGCCAGATCGAGTACAAGGCGGCGAGGCCGGCGAACCAGAGCAGTGCCCATCCGTACGAATACCCCCCGACGAGGGGCGGGTAGAGCAGCGACCCGAGTACTCCCAGCGCGAAGCCGGCGCGCAGATCGACGGGGTGCGGTGATCGGCGCTTGGCCAAGCCGTAGAGAGCGCTGGAAGAGAGAGCAAGGAAAGCGAGAGCGAGTCCGGCCAGTGACAAACGGGCGTAGCCCGGCAGGACGGCGAAGTCCCCGCTCGCCTTCACGAGCCGCACCAGGCTCAGTACGGAACAGATCGCCCCGAGCAGCAGCAGGCCGGCTACGGCTGCTCGCCGGAATCCGGCAGCCGGCGCAGTTTGGGAACGTCGCATTCTTCGAGGCGAAGATTAGCAGAAAGGAGGCGGCGGCGGTTGCGTCCCTCAGGTTCCGGCGCCGGCCGCCAACGTTCCGCCATACGAGGGCAACGGCTGTTCGTCCGGCTCACCGTCCACCCAGGGGCGCAGCTCCAGCACCTCGAGGTTCAACAGCAGGGAGTCCCGGTAAAAGCGCTTCGTCACCAGGCGGGACAGCTCTTCGAAGTCGCTGAAGAGCACGGTTGCCGGCAGGTCGCCGATCCCCTCCGAAGCCTCGGGCAGGCCCTGAGCGCCTTCCCGGCGCGCGCTGGCAATCCGGTCCTGGTCGGACGGGTGCGTGTCCAGCCAGCTGGTGGCCTCTGGAACCGCCAGTTGCCTCTCGCAACCCGGGTCGCCGCCGGCCGCCGCCAGGCCCACCAGCCGCGCAAAGTCGTCCGCCAGCCAACCCTGGTTCCAGCTTTCCTGCAGGCTGGCCAGTGCCGTCTGACAGGCCGGGATGAGAACGCGCAGCCGCAGCATGGTCGCCGTGAAGGTGCTGCTGCCGGCCAGCCGGGCCTGGTGCCGGTCGGCGTCGAACTCCATCTGCCGCAGCAGGACGCAGCTGAGCAGGTGGCCGGCGAACATCAGCAGCCACAGCAGTTTGCGGGTCAGCCAGACGAAGAAGCGGGCCAGAAAAAGGATCAGGCTGGCCCATCCCCCCGCCTCGTTGGACCAGTGCTCCAGCGCCTCGTCCCACTGGTCGCGCTGGTAGACCACCCGCGTGAACCAGCCGTTGACCGAGCGGATCACGTAGGACATCCGCATGCCGGCCTGTTGGGAAAAGTGTCCGAACTCGTGCGCCAGGACTCCCGAGAACTGCCGCAGCGTCATGTTTGCCGCCAGCGGCAAGCCCACCGTGAGCGTCGTGTCGCCCCCGAACAGGCTGCGCAGGCCGCGCCGGAAGCCGGCCCAGGCGTTGACCTGGCAGTTCACCCGGATCTCGCTGGGCAAGGGAGAACCGACGGCCCGGCACACCTTCTCGACGTAGGCGAACAGCAGCGGTTGGTCCTGCCGGCGCAGCGGCAAAGGAGCCCCAAACCCGACCTGGGGGGCAAAAATGGGCTTGACCATGAAAAAGAGCAGGATGACGCCCACCAGCAGCGGAGCACCGTAGAAGAACAGCGCGATGCGCGCAGGGTACGCCTGGAACAGGTCCAGGTTGTGGACGGCGTGCCGGTACACCCCGAAGCCCAGCGCCCCCACCAGCGCCAGATAGAGGAGCGGGAGCACCAGCATCGCCCCGGCCACCACCAGCAGCGCCAGCCGGTACGGCGGCGAGGCCGCCACCGGTTCGATGCGTCCCTGCAGGGCGCCGAGGATTTCCTGGTGTTGTGAAGACAGCGAGTCGACCGAGTCCATGGTCCAGTCCTCCGCAGCCATGGATTGTGCCCGCAGGGCGGCCCGTCGCCTTGTGACTCCGTTCACCAGTCTGGATTTCGCGGCCGTCGCGAATCAGGAATGGGTTTCGTCCGCCGGCGGGGCCAGCGCACCCTGCGGGTCGAAGCTCATCTCCCGCAGCCGCCCGACCCGCTCCACGGTCGGGTGACCCTTCAGTTCGCCCAGCAGCGCCTCGGACGCTTCCAGGCGATCCAGGGTCGAGGTGTCGCGGATCCTCAGCAGCCGGACCTGGCCGGCATCGACCCCGGCACGCAGCGACTGGAGGCAGCGCTGGAGGGTCAGGCGGTCGGTCTCGAAGTGGACGGGCAGGTGGCCGGCCACGACGTTGCGGGAAGTGACGGCGTTGATGTAGGTCTTCTCCCGATCCAGCTGCCGGACGACCCGCCCCGAGCAGAAGTCGGCCAGGCCGATCCCCACGGCGTTGCCCTCGCTGGCCGGGGTCAGACCCAGCACCACGATGCGGGTGATGTCGGGCTGCTCCTGCCGGATGGAGTGAATGCGGAACCAGCGTCCGGTGACGTTGGGGTCCATGCCGGCGCCGCTGACGTCCTTGCCGATCCGGTCGACGATCAGCACGTCCGTCTGGCGCACCGGCAGCGCGGGCATCAGCCGTGTGGCCTCGGCCAGCAGCGGCTTCTCCCGCTCGGGAATCCGGGCGGCGGGGACCAGCTCGATCCGGGCCGGCTCGTGGTAGGCGTTCTCCACGATGGCGACTCCCAGTACGATCTTTCCGGAATCGAGGGCCACGCGGGCCTTGGTGGCGATCAGCCGGTCGTAGGGCAGCTGCATGGTCCAGCTGTGAAAGCTGTCGGCGCCCTCCCGGTTTCCCAGGCCCACGGCCAGCATCTTCTGCAGTCCGCTCTCGACTTCTCCCTTGAAGTCGGTGTGCGGCTTGACCCGGTTGATCAGGACGATCCCGTCCGACTCCCAGGCGGCCCGGTCCAGGTGCACCGGCACCCCGTCCGGGGTGCTCCCGATCAGCCGCGTTTCCAGCGTCGAGACCAGCGGCACGCCCAGCCGTCCGGAGGAGACCCCATAGCCCTCCAGGATCCTCTCCTGGCCCTGGGCGGTGGCTCCCCCGTGGCTTCCCATGGCCGGAACCAGGAAGGGCCGCGCTCCCGCCGCGTCCAGAGTGGCCAGGGTGGCACGGACGATCTCGTCCAGCCGGGCGATGCCGCGGCTGCCGACCGCCACGGCGATCTCCTTCCCCTGCAGCGAAGGGAGCGACGAATGCACTTGCCGAAAGGAGTCCGTGACGGCCTGCTCGATCGATTCGACGCGGGGCCTGGGAAACCGCTGCCAGACGGTGGCCACCCGGGGAAACTCGCTCATTCCTCTCCCCACTCAGAAACCCAGGATATCGAACACCTTCAGGCTGGCGCCCACCACTGCGATCGCCAGCACCACGACCAGGGCCACGTTCCAGATCCGCCGGCGGCCCGCCTCTTCCAGGTCGCCGCCCAGGTAGCTTCGCCGGTTGAAGAGAACCAGAAAGCCCAGGTAGGCGATCGGCAGCAGGATCAGGGCGAAGGAAGAGATCAGCGGCCCCAGCCAGAAGGGGGCCTGATAGCCGACGCCCAGCAGGCCGGCGGCGGGCAGCAACGACCCCACTTTGAACCACTTCCCCTCGTGCGGCACGCCCAGGATCGAGCAGAGGGCCAGACCGCTCACCAGCATGAGGATCGTGATGGTGGTCAGCGGCATGGCCGCCACTCCCAGGTCGAACAGCAGCCGTCCGGTGGAGGCGGGCAGCCAGCTCCCCTCGAAGAGCGGACTCATCACCCGGGCCACCGCCACGGGGTTTTCGGGCGGAGCCGGGCTGTCCCCCAGCACGTTCGAGACGCTGATGACCACCAGCGAGCTGGCCACGGCGAAGGGGAGGAGCATTCCCGCCACCAGGTCGAAGCGGGCCAGCTTCAGGTGTTCGCCGTTCCAGCCGCGCGCCCGCAGCGTCAGCGGGAACAGGAAGGTCATGTTGATCCCCACGGCGCAGCCCAGGGCGCCCAGGATCAGGGTGCGGTCCGCGGCCGTCTCGGGCAGCGCGCCGGGGACCAGCCCCCCCAGCACGTCCAGCCAGCGGATTCCCGTTTTCCAGGCCACGGCCGCGAAGCAGAGCACCATGAAGAACACCATCCCCTTGAGGACCGCTTCGTAGAAGCGCACGCCGGCCCCTTTTCTTCCGCCGTAGGTCCAGGTCAGCGGTATGCTGACCCCCAGGATCAGCAGGCCGATCCCCCACTTCGCCGGGAGCAGGTGCGACTCTTCCAGCCAGCCCAGGGTCTGTCCGGCGTCGGCCAGGCAGGCGGCCGCCACCGCGTACTGGTTGAGGCACCAGAAGATGGAGGCCACCAGGGAGCCGGCGGCCCAGGCCACGGCCAGGACGGGGCTGACGTGGCGGGACATGGCGCGGTAGACGCTCTCCTTTCCGAACAGGGCGGGGCGCGCCACGGCGCCGAACATGATTACGCCCATCAGCATTCCCAGCACGTTGACCCACAGCATCTCGTAGCCGAACCTCCAGCCCAGGTAGAAGCTGGTCGTCGCGGTGCTGGCGCCCAGCGTCATGGCGCCCTGAATCCAGCCCGGCCCGGAGAGGCGTGCGTAGCCGGCCAGCCGGCCCCACCAGGGGCGGGCGTCGATTTCGCGCAGCAGTTCGGATTCAGAGTTCAAAGTCGCGGCCTCCGCTGACCGGCCACCTTTTTCCACTCTGGCGGGCGGAGTGTCAACTCCTGGCTGCCTTCGGCGGCGTTCGCTACAATCCCGGTTCCGACGCGGGAGCGAAATGGTAAAAGCAGCAGGATCTCACGACGGCACGGGCCTTCGGCCTACGCTTCTGGGGGGCGTCGCGGTGCTGCTCTGGTCGCTGCTGGCGTTGCTGACGACCGGCACGGAAGGCCTTCCGCCCTTTCAGGTGCTGACTCTGACCTTCGCGCTGGCCTTCGCCCTCAGCATCACGGTGCTGGCACTGCGCGGCAGCGCAGCGCTGGCCAGGCTCAGACAGCGTCCCAACGCCTGGCTGCTGGCCACCGGAGGGCTCTTCGGCTTTCACTTCTTCTACTTCGTGGCGCTCAAACGGGCGCCGCCGGTGGAGGCCGGGCTGATCGTCTACCTGTGGCCGCTGCTGATCGTGCTGCTTTCGGCGCTGCTGCCGGGCGAGCGCCTCCGCTGGTTTCACGTCTGCGGCGCAGTGATGGGCCTGGCGGGCACGGTGCTGCTGGTGCGAGGCGCCGCTGGGGTGGACTTCGACCCGGATTTCGCACTGGGATACCTGGCGGCACTGGCCGCCGCCTTCGCCTGGTCCGGCTACTCGGTGGCCAACCGCCGCTTCGGCGACGTCCCCACCGAGATCATCGGCGGTGTCTGCGGGATCGTGGCGCTGCTGGGGCTGGCCTGCCACCTGGGCTGGGAGGAGACGGTGATTCCCGGGGCCGCGCAGTGGTGGGCGGTGGCCGGTCTGGGGATCGGGCCGGTGGGGGCGGCCTTCTTCTTCTGGGACCACGCCACCAAGCACGGCCACATCCAGTCCGTCGGCGCCATGGCCTACGCCGCCCCGCCTCTCTCGACCCTCTTTCTGATCGGCGCCGGGCAGGGGGAGCTGACCTGGACCGTGGCCGCGGCCTGCCTGCTGATCGTGCTGGGCGCAGTGCTGGCCGCCCGCGACCTGCTCTTGCGCTGAGTTGGGCTACAATCGCCCGATGCAGAGCAACCAAGACTTCTACCAGCATCTCCGAACCGAGTTGGACGGCATCCGGGAATCGGGACTGTACAAGCGCGAG
Organism: Acidobacteriota bacterium; assembly: GCA_041578395.1. Lineage (GTDB taxonomy): Bacteria > Acidobacteriota > UBA6911 > RPQK01 > JANQFM01 > JBFGHG01. Next base: position 5,463 of record JBFGHG010000013.1, on the reverse strand, counting down.
CGCACGATCACCTCACCCCAGGGGTCACGCGTGGACACCGCGGACGGCGAGGCGATCAACTTCTGCGCCAACAACTACCTGGGGCTCGGCAACCACCCCGAAGTCGTGGCCGCCGCCCACGAGGGTCTGAAGACTCACGGCTTCGGCATGGCCTCGGTCCGCTTCATCTGCGGCACCCAGGACATCCACACGCAGCTGGAGCGGAAGATCTCGGACTTCCTCGGGACTGAGGACGCCATCCTCTACTCCTCCTGCTTCGACGCCAACGGAGGCCTGTTCGAGACCCTGCTCGGCCCGGAGGACTGCGTGATCAGCGACGCGCTCAACCACGCCAGCATCATCGACGGAGTGCGCCTGTGCAAGGCGCAGCGCAAGATCTACCCGCACGCCGACATGGCGGCGCTGGAAAAGGCGCTGCAGGAGTCCGAAAGCGCCCGCTTCCGGATGATCGCCAGCGACGGGGTGTTCAGCATGCACGGGGATTTGGCGCCGCTGGACGAGATCTGCGACCTGGCCGACCGCTACCAGGCGCTGGTGATGATCGACGAGTGCCACGCCACCGGGTTCATCGGGGCCACCGGGCGCGGCACCCCCGAACAGCTGGGGGTGATGGGCCGCATCGACGTCGTCACCGGCACCTTCGGCAAGGCTCTGGGCGGGTCGTCCGGCGGGTTCACCACGGGACGGCGCGAGATCGTCCAGCTGCTGCGCCAGCGTTCGCGGCCCTACCTCTTTTCCAACACCATGGCGCCGCCCCTGGTGGCCGGCACGCTACGGGCGCTCGAACTGCTGGAGTCGGACAGCAGCCTGGTCGAGACGCTGGCGGCCAACACCCGCTACTTCCGCGCGGAGATGAAGCGGCGCGGTTTTCAGATCCAGCCCGGACTCCACCCCATCGTCCCCATCATGCTCGGGGACGAGAAGCTGACGGCCCGCATGGCGGACGAGATGAACCGGCGGGGGATCTTCGTGGTGGGGTTCAGCTTCCCGGTGGTGCCGCGCGGCGAGGCGCGCATCCGGGTGCAGGTCTCGGCGGCGCATACACGCCAGCAGTTGGATCGGGCCATCGACACGTTCGAGGCGGTGGGGCGGGAGCAGGGGCTGTTGTGACGACCCTATGGAGCGATCAAGCGGGAAAAAAGGGTTTCCATGATTTGCGCAACAGGCCGCGTCGAGGTCTCGGTCCGCCAGCCAAACTTCCTGATCCAGAAAGTGTTTCCCCCTTGCTTGAAAAAATAGAATGACCGGAGTTTGAAGTAATATTGGGACGAAGTCTTCTGCAGCGAGTCACAGCTGGCTCCCACCATCTGTCCGCGCTCCAATTCTGGAAGTCCGGGCCTTTGCCACACCTCCGAGCAGGCACAACGTGAGTGCCGCCGCCAGCCCGTTCAGCCCGATGTCCATGGGATCGAAGCGGCGGTCGGGCATCCAGGACTGCAGCAGTTCGTCCCCCACGCCGATGGTGAAGACCAGCAGCAGGGTCCACAGGTAAAGCCGCGGCCCCCGCCGCCGGAAACGGAGGACTTCGAACCAGAGCACCGTCAGCGGGCCGTACTGCAGGAAGTGGATGATGTTGGCGGGGACTTCCAGCCAGCGAATGGTCACTCCGACGACGCCGGCAACGGCCGCGAGCACCGCGTATTGCGGCCATCGCGCCCGCAGGCGAAAGACCATGTACCAGAGCGTGAGCGTGCCCGCAGCAGCCAGGACCGCCACCAGCAAGCCCCGCATCCAGGCTTCCCCGATCCGCTCGAACACGGCCACGTAGAGCCGGTACGTCAGCGTCAGCGTCGCGTACAGCAGCAGCGTGTAGGCGACGGCCGCCGCCAGCGCCCACCGGCGGCTGCGAAACAGGCCGCCTCTCGAAGTCTGGCCCTGCTCTACGGACATCCCTTCACCCGTCCCGCGTGAAGCGGCGCGCCCGAGCCACCACCGCCACCCCGACCGAGCGGCAGCCGGCCTCGCGCAACAAACCCGACAGTTCCTCGGCCGTGGCGCCGCTGGTCATCACGTCGTCCACCAGCAGCACCCGGCTGCCCCGCAGCTGCTTCGCCCCCCGCAGCGCAAAGGCGCCACGCAGGTTGCGGCGCCGCTCCGCCCTGCCCAGGCCCGGTTGGGGACGGGTGGGACGCGTCCGGCGCACACCGCGATAATGAGGGAGTTCCAGCCTCCGCGCCAGTTGCTCGCCCAGCAGCCGGGCCTGGTCGAACCCGCGGCGGCGCCGGCGGCGGGGATGGCAGGGTACGGCCACGACACGATCCACATCCGGTTCCGGAGCGCGCCGGACGACCTCGGCCAGCAGTCCACTCAGCGGATCGGCGAGGCGCCGGGTGCCCCCGAACTTGAAGGCGTGCACCAGCCGCCGCAAATCGCCCTCGAACCACCCCCACCCGCGCGCCCAGTCGAAGGGGGGCGGGTTGCGGCGGCAGCGGACGCAGCTACCGGACTCGCGGGTGAGTTCACCGGGTACGGGGATGCCGCACCAGCGGCAGACGGGGACGCGATCGACGGACAGCTCGTCCAGACACGGGCGGCACAGCGGGCTCCAGGCCGGGTTGGCGACCCAGGCCTCGCACAGGACGCACTGCTGGGGGAAGAGGACGGCCCCGGCGATCTGGCGTGTCAGGCCTTTCCAGCTCACACTCATTACTACGCGGCTGCGTCCGAATGAGCGAAGCCGGGCGGAAGCCGGGAGGGAGGGGCTACAGCATCCCCTGTTCCTCGAGCTCCTTGCAGTTGCGGCAAAGCAGGGCCCAGGGGACGGCCTCGAGGCGCTTGCGCTCGATGTCGCCCTCACAGTTGCTGCATTCACCGTAGGAGCCCTCGTCGATCCGCTGGATCGCTTCTCTGACCGTCTGGAGAAACTGGCGGTCGCTGTTGCTCTTGCTGAACATGAACTCCTTGGTGTACGAACTGGAGGCCTTGTCGGCGATGTCCATCGCCTCCCCTTCGGCATCGATTTCGCGGCCGTAGGACTCGGTCTTCTGGACGACCTCGATCAGTTCTTTCCGCTTGGTCAGCAATTTATCTCTGAAGTACTTCAGGTCGTTTTCCTTCATCCGTACCTCCGTCAGCGGTGATATGGCAGACCCTTGACGAGCGTGGCTGCCCGGTAGACCTGTTCGAGCAGGACGACTCGTGCCAGCTCGTGCGGCAGGGTCAGTCGGCTCAGCGAAAGCAGCTGACGGGCCGCCTCGCGGAGCCGCCCGGCGACTCCCCAGGGTCCGCCGATCACGAAGACCACCTCGGACACGCCTTGCAGCATCCACTTTTCCAGCAGAGCCGCGAGCTGCCGGCTGCTGACCTGCTCACCCGCCGGGTCCAGACAGACCAGATAGGCGCCCGAGCCGGCCTTCTTCTCGAGCTGCCGCGCTTCCCGCTCCAATTGGGCCGCGAGCTGACGGGGGTCCGACTTGCGGGCCTCGGCCACGTGGCCCCGATCTACCGGAAACAACCGGCGGAGTCTCCGCAGATACCGTTGCTCCAGTTCCCGGAAGCAGGGATCTCGGGTCCGCCCCACCCACAAAAAGCGCAGCTTCACGAGAAAATAGAAATCTATACACTTTTTTCCGGAAAAGAACAACCGCCATCGGCCCTCGTGGGGAGGGTGAGTTCTCAGGCGGTCAGCGCCTGCGGCTCGACCTCGACACCGTCGCTCCACAGCTTTTCCAGCTTGTAGAACTGGCGCGCCTGGGTGGACAGGATGTGCACCACGAAGTCGATGTAGTCCAGCAGAATCCATTCCGCGTTCTGGTAGCCTTCCACGTGCACCGGGCGCAGCTTCAGGTCCTTCTTCAAGCGCTCCGTCAGGGCGTCGCTGATGGCCTGATTCTGCTTGCGGTTGGTGCCGCTGCAGATCAAGAAGAAGTCGGTGAACGAGGAGACCTGGCTGACGTCCAGCACGGTCAGCCCCTCGCCCTTCTTGTCCAGGATGACGTCGCAGGCCTTGCTGAGACTACGTTTGGTCTTTTTCATAGAGACGATGCTTCTGGATGTAGTGAAAGACGGACGGCGGCAGTTGTTCGGCCGGCGGCCTTCGCCGCGAGGCGAGCAGGGCGCGAATATCGCTGGAACTCACGGCGGGAGCGGTAGTGGGAAGCAGGTAACAACAGCCGGGGGCGATTGGCGGCGGGTCCGCCGCTCCCAATCCTCGTAAGCACTCGCTCAACGCCGGAAAACCGGCCAATGAATCCCGTCTCAAATCTGCCCCGGGCCTCGGCACGAACGCCAGACAATGTTCTCGCAGGAGTGTATCACAGTCTTTCCACGAATGAAGCTCCCGCAGGGAGTCGCTCCCGGCCAGGAAACAGAAGCGATGCGACGGGTACTCGGCGGCCAGCGCGCCCATGGTGTCGACCGTGTAGGAGGTTCCCTGCCGCTGCAGTTCCCAGTCGCTGACCAGGAGCTTCTCCTCGTCGCGGACCGCCAGCGCCGCCATGGCGAAGCGGTGATACACGCTGGCCAGCCGCTGCCCCTGTTTGTGCGGCGGGACCCGGGCCACCATCAGCCACACCTCGTCCAGGCAGAGAAGCCGGGCGCCTTCCCGGGCGACGAACAGGTGAGCTTCGTGCACCGGGTCGAAGGTTCCGCCCAGAATCCCGATCCTCACTTGGAACCGACTCCCAGGTGGCGCGCCATTTCGTCCTTCAGTTGCTGCAGCCCGCTGCCGGTGGCGGCCGAAATCGCTTGAAAGGGAAGGCCCTGGCGACGGCAGTAGCTTTCGAGGCGCTCGAGCTTCTCGGGATTGGCGGCGTCCAGCTTGGAGGCGACCACGATCTGGTCCAGCCGCGCCAGGGCGGATTTGTAGAGCTTCAGCTCCTGCTGGATGACCCGATGGGCCTCCTCCGGATCCTCCGGGCCCAGGTCACTGACGTCGATCAGGTGAGCCAGCAGCCGCGTCCGCTCCACGTGCCGCAGGAAGCGGTCTCCCAGCCCGCTGCCGTCGTGCGCCCCCTCGATCAGGCCGGGGATGTCGGCCACCACGAAGCTGTGGAAATCGCGGTAGGACACCACGCCCAGGTTGGGCGAAAGCGTGGTGAAGGGGTAGTCGGCGATTTCCGGGCGGGCCGCCGAGATGGCCGCGATCAGAGTCGACTTGCCGGCGTTCGGAAAGCCGATCAGGCCCACGTCGGCCAGCGTCTTCAGCTCCAGCGTCAGGGTGAGTTCCTGACCCGGCCTCCCGGGCTCGGTGCGCCGCGGCGCCTGGTTGGTGGAGGTGGCGAAGCGCGCATTCCCCCGGCCGCCGCGGCCGCCGCGGGCGGCGGTGAAGCGCAGGCCGGGCTTGTCGAAGTCGAACAGCACCTCGCCGTTGTCTCCGTCGCTGACCACGGTCCCCACGGGGACTTCCACGACGAGGTCCTGGCCGTCCTTGCCGTGCCGCTTGCTGCCCTCGCCGTGGCCGCCGCGCCCGGCCTTGAAGTGCTTCTTGTAGCGGAACGGCAGGAGGGTGGCCAGGTGGGGGTT
>JBFGHG010000012.1:0-13114 GCA_041578395.1 Acidobacteriota bacterium | reverse complement strand
TGAGCGGCGCAAAGTCGTCCCAGAGCCGGGCGGCCTCGGCTTTGCTGGCACGGCTGCTGCTGCACTGCCGACGGGTGAAGGCGGCGGGACGGGAGCTCCGGCGGCCAGGGGCCGGACAGGGCCGCCACCGCCTGCTGGCGGCGCGCGCCGCCCTGTTGAGCGGCACCACCGCGCGGGCCGAAAGGGCGGCACGGCGGTATCTGGAGGAGATTCGGGGGCGAGCCGATCCGGCGCGGACTCTGGAGGCGCTCGACCTGCTGGCCCGTTGCCGGCTGAGGGCGGGCGACACCGTCCAGGCGCGCCGCTGGGCGGAGGCCGGCTCGAGGCTGGCGGCCCGGCTGGAGAGGCCCGACTGGAGGGTGCGGCTGCAGCGGCTGCTGGCTCGGATCGAAATGCGCATGGGCCGCCGCGGGCGGGCCCGCGCCCGGTTGCGGCGCGTTCGGAGGTTCCTGCGCCGCCGGCAGCTGCAACTGCCGGCCCGCGATCAGCCGGGCTTTCGGAAGATGCACCTGCGGGGGGCGGCGAAGCCGGGGCGGACCGACCGCTCCGTCTTTCATCTGCTGGGCCGGCTGCGCCCGCTGGCCGAGAAGCTGCGGACGGCCCCCGGCCAGCGGGAGTGGAACCGCCTGTTTCGGCGTGAACTGCGGGTCGTGCTTCCCGGGGTGAGGCTGCGCTGGCGCTTCCGGGACCGCGGCAACGGCACGGCGCGGCGGGAGGCTTCGTCCCTCCGCCTGCGCCCTCCCGGGCAAACGGAGGGCAGGGCAGCGGAGCTGGTGGTGACTCCCAGAGCCGGCCGCAGCCTGCCTCGAGCCCAGCTCGATTTCCTGGAGGCCCTCATGGCGCTGGTCGAGCCGGGCGGGGCGGCGCGCCCCAGCCGGCCGGTGCGGGAAGCGTCGGGCGAGGGGCTGCAGCTGCCCGGAGGGCCGACGATCGTGGGCCGACACCCGCGCATGCAGGACGTGTTTCGCAGCATCAGGCGGGTGGGGCCGCGGCCGGTGACAGTGTTGGTGCACGGCGAAACCGGCACGGGCAAGGAGTTGATCGCCCGCGCCCTGCACGCGGCCAGCAACCGCAGCGAGGGGCCCTTCATCGCCGTCAACTGCGCGGCGGTTCCCGAGGGGTTGATCGAGAACGAGCTGTTCGGCCACCGCCGGGGCAGTTTCACGGGGGCGGCAGGCGCGCGTGCCGGGCTGGTGGAATCGGCCTCCGGAGGGACGCTCTTTCTGGACGAGGTGTCCAGCATGCCGCTGGGAATGCAGAGCCGGCTGTTGAGAATCCTGGAAGAGAAGGCGGTCCGCCGCCTGGGCGAGTCCCGCGAGAGGGAAGTGGACGTGCGCGTGGTGGCCGCCAGCAATCAGCGGCTGGACGACCTGGTCGTCCGCGGGGTCTTCCGCGAGGACCTGTTTCATCGGCTGGACGTGGTGCGGATCACGCTTCCGGCCTTGCGGCAGCGCCGCTCCGACATCCCCCTGCTGGCCGTCTCCTTCCTGGAGCGTTTGGCCCTGCGCTTCGGGGAAGCCAAACGGCTGAGCCGCGAAGCCGAGCGGCAGCTGCTGGAGTTGCCTTTTCCGGGGAACGTGCGGGAACTGAACAACCTGCTGGAACGGAGCTACCACCTGACGGAGGGAGAGCTGATCCTGCCCGGCCACCTGGAACAGCAGTCACGGACGGCTTCCGGCCGCCCGGCGGACCCCGACTCGCGGACCGAGACGATGTACCGGCGCCTGTGCAGCGGCGAAGTCGATTTCTGGACGGAGGTCCGGGGGGCCTTCCTCGCCCGCGACCTCTGCCGCGAGCAGCTGCGCGGAATCATCGCCCGGGGCCTGGAGGAGGCCGGCGGCAACTACCGGCGCCTGCTGAACAGGTTCAACCTTCCCCCGTCCGACTACCACCGCTTCCTCGCTTTCCTCACCCACCACCGTTGCAAACTCGACTTCCGCCGCTACCGGTAACCCTCATCGTTCACCCTGCCTCTAGCCGTACGGCTAGGTCACGCCTGCTGCCGCAAGAAGGCCGGGACCTCCAGCTCGCGGTCGTCCTCGCGCGCGTCGCGGCGGGCGATTCGCAGGGGCACAAAGGGCTCTCCGCCCGGGTCCTGTTCTTCCAGGAAGGGAGACTGGGCCGGGGACTCTTCGTCCGCGCTGCCGCGGCCGAAGCCGGTGGCGATGACCGTGATCTTGATCTTGCTGGCCAGCGACTCGTCGAACACCGATCCGAAGATGATGTTGGCGTCCGGGTGGGCCGACTCCTGGATGATCTGGCTGGCTTCGTTGACCTCGTGCAGGCTGATGTCGTGGCTGCCCGACACGTTGATCAGGACTCCCTGAGCGCCGTTGATGGAGGTGTCCTCGAGCAGCGGGCTGCTGATCGCCTTGCGGGCGGCGGTGGCGGCCCGGCTCTCCCCTTCGGCCACGCCCGTGCCCATCAGCGCCATCCCCATGTCGGTCATGATGGTCTTGACGTCGGCGAAGTCGAGGTTGATCACGCCCGGGACCGTGATCAGGTCGCTGATCCCCTGCACCGCCTGGCGCAGCACGTCGTCGGCGTAACGGAACGCGTCGGACAGCGAGGTGCCCACGGGCAGCGTGCTGATGAGCCGCTCGTTGGGGATGGTGATCACCGTGTCGGCGCTGTCCTTGAGTTCGGCCAGGCTCTGCTCGGCCTGCGAGGCCCGCCTGCGGCCCTCGAAGCTGAAGGGCCGCGTGACGACCGCCACGGTGAGCGCGTCCAGTTCGGTGGCCAGGCTGGCCACGATGGGGGCGCCCCCGCTGCCGGTGCCCCCGCCCAGTCCCGCCGTGACGAAGACCATGTCGGCGCCCTCCAGCAGATCGATCACCTTCTCGGTGTCTTCGAGGGCGGCCTGGCGGCCGATCTCCGGGTTGGCCCCCGCTCCCAGGCCCTTGGTCAGCTTGGACCCCAGCTGCACTTTGATGGGGGCGTAGCAGAGCCGGAGGGCCTGCAGGTCCGTGTTGGCGGCGATGAACTCGACGCCTTCGATGCCCGACTCGATCATGCGGTTGACGGCGTTGCAGCCTCCCCCGCCGATGCCGATCACCTTGATGCTGGCGCCGCGCGGGGGCGTCTCCTGAAAGGCCAGGCGCGGGTTGGGGTCTTCTTCGAACTTCGCGTTTTCACTCATGTCGGCTCCCTCCTGGGCACAGCGGCCGCACCCCGGAAACAAAGGAATTCAAAAATGGCAAATCCCAAATCCCAAAATCAAGAATGGCGTCACCCGATTTTCTCCAGCAGCCAGCTCTTCACTCGCTGGCCGGTGCTCCGCCGGCCCGGATGGCCCGTGTGCACGGCCGGAATCTCCTCGCTCTGAACCTGGGCGGCGTAGGTCAGAACTCCCAGCGCCGTCGCGTAGCTGGGATCGAAGTAGGGGCTCTCCGGTTCCACCACGTTGACCGGATAGCCCACGCGGACGGCCATTCCCAGAATCTGCTCGGCGCGTTCGGCCAGCCCGTCCAGCAGGGCGCCGCCGCCGGTCAGGACCACGCCGGTCAGCAGCTCGCGCCGTGGCCCCAGCTGTTCGGTGATCTCGCCGATGGCTTCCAGCATCTCGTCGCAGCGCGCCTGCACGATGCGGCACAGCTGGCGCCTCGACACCGTCCGCCGGCGCCGCGTCCCCACCTCGCCGACCTCGATGAATTCTTCGTTGGGGACGCTCTCCGGATAGACGCAGCCGGCCTGCTTCTTGACGTTCTCCGCCTCCTGAATCGGGGTCTTCAGGCCCAGCGCCAGGTCTTTGGTGATCAGGCTGCCTCCCAGCGGCAGCACCTGCGAGTGCCAGATGCTCCCCCGGGAGTAGATCGCCACGTCGGTGGTGCCGCCCCCGATGTCGACCACCACCACGCCCATCTCGCGCTCGTCGCGGCTGGTGACGGCTTCGGCCGAGGCCAGCTGCTGCAGGACCAGCCCGTCCACCACGAGGTCGGCCTTGTTGATGGCGTTGACGATGTTCTGCACCACCGCCGAGGCGTTCAGCACCACGTGCAGGCGGACTCCCAGCTGGCGTCCGAACATCCCCAGCGGGTTGACGACGCCCCCCTGGTCGTCCACCCGGAAGTCCTGGGTCAGGACGTGCAGCACCTCGTAGTTGGACGGCACCTCGAACTGGGTGGCCCCGGCCACGGCCCGCTGCATGTCCTCGGCCGAGATTTCTCCGGCCCGGCCCCGCACGTCGGTCGTCCCCGAGCGGTTCACGCCCTGGACGTAGACGCCCCCCACGCTGACGTAGACCGAGTCGACTTCCATCTGGGAAGCCTGCTCGGCCGTCTCCAGGGAGGCCTTGACGCTGGCGATGGTCTCCGAGAGGTTGACCACCACCCCTTTCTTCAGTCCCCGGGACGGCTGGTTGCCCACTCCCAGCAGCTCGATCTCTCCGTCCTGGAGCCGCGCCACTACGGAGCAGATCTTGGTGGTTCCCACATCGATGCCGGCGACCAGTTGCTTCTTTCTCATCGGTTGTCAGGACGCTTTCGGCTGCGGTTGCCCCGCCTCGGGGGTGTGAACGATGATCCGGTCGTCGAGGGTGACGTCCACGGACTCGATAGTGCCGTGCTGCCGCTCGAGGCGCTCCAGCAACGGCAGTTGCGAGCGGAAAGTCTGGTAGCGCCGGGCGAACTCCTCCGCGCCCAGGAAGACCGGAATGGCCGGCCGAATGGGGATCACCGCCACGTGGTTCGGGTCGGCGACATCGATCTCCGAAAGCTGGGCGGACCAAGCGGCGTCGGCCGCGTTCAGTTGAGTCAGCAGCTCCAGGTAGACTCGCATGCGCACGGCGTTCTCTTCCTGAGCGTTCTCGAGGGCGGTGTTGCGCAGTCCCACCACGATCGGACCGTCCAGTTCGCGGTAGCGGGGCGCGTGCGAGTCGAGCACCCGGCCGTGGCTGTCCACGATCTTCAGCTCCCCTTCGATGGCCGCCACCGCCACCGGGGTCCGTTCCCGGACGTGAATGCCGAGGCGGTCGGGGAGGCGGCGGCGGACTGTGGCCGTCTCCACCCAGTTCTCCGACTCCACCAGCTCCCGCACGGCTACGAGGTCGAGCCAGACCAGGTTGCCCTCGAAGTTCTTCCAGATCAGTTCGTCCAGCGCCTCGGTGTCCAGGTTGCGGACGCCCGTGTACTGGATGGCTCGAAGCTGGAAGAAATCCGAGTCCAGCAGCGCCCCGGCGCCCCGCAGCACACCGTACACGAGCAGGGCGCCCAGCAGCGTCGGCACGGCCAGGCGCAGGCCCAACGTCCCGATGCGTTTCCAGTTCCTGGAGGTGGCGGCTTTCGCTTTAGTGGCCAAGGAAATCCTCTCCAATCTTCCAGACGTCCCCCGCGCCCAGAGTCAAGAGCGTGTCGCCCGGCCGGGTCTCCCGCTCGAGCAGCGAGAGCAGCCGGACGCGGTCGGCGACGTAGCGGGCGCGGGGGCCCAGCTCCCGGGCCACCGAGCCGCCGTCGACTCCCTCGAGGGGAGCTTCGCCGGCCGCGTACACGTCCATGACGAACACCCGCTCCGCCAGCTCGAAACAGTCCCCCATCCGGCCGGTCAGGTGGCGGGTCCGGGAAAAACGATGCGGCTGGAAGACGACCACCAGGCGCCGCCCGGAGCGGCTGGCCGCCTCCAGCGTGGCCCGGATCTCGGTGGGGTGATGGGCGTAGTCGTCGACCACCCGGACCCCGCCGCGCTCGCCCCGCAGTTCGAGCCGGCGCCGCGCTCCCCGAAAGGCCGCCAGCGACTCCGCAGCGTGGGAGAAGGGGACCCGCAGCCAGCAGGCTACCGCCAGGGCCGCCAGCGCGTTGGAGACGTTGTGTTTCCCGGGCACCGCCAGCCGCACCGTGCCCAGACGCCGCTGGCCGTGAAAACATTCGAAGCTCGAACCCTCCGCTTCCAGCACCAGGCCGCGGGCGGTGACGTCCGCCGCCGCGTCGATGCCGTAGGTGATCGTCGGCCGCCGGACGTCCTCGAGCGCCCGGGCCAGCTCCGGGTCGTCCAGGCAGGCCACCGCGCGGCCGTAGAAGGGCACCTGGTTCAGGAACCGCACGAAGGCTTCCCGCAGGTCCTCCAGGTCGCGGTAGACGTCCATGTGGTCCAGGTCGATGTTGGTGACCACGGCGCAGACCGCCGGCAGCCGCAGGAAGCTGCGGTCGCTCTCGTCGGCCTCCGCCACCACACAGTCCCCTTCGCCCAGCAGGGCGTTGCCCTCCAGCCGCGGCACCCCGGCGCCGATCAGGGCGGTCGGGTCCAGGCCCGCGTCCATCAGCAGTAGCGCCAGCATGGCGCTGGTGGTGGTCTTGCCGTGCGTGCCGGAGACCGCGATCCCCACCCGGGTCCGCATCAGTTCGGCCAGGACCTCCGAGCGGTGGGCCACCGGCAAACCGCGGCGGGCGGCCTCGCGCAGCTCCGCGTTGTCGGAGGCGATCGCCGTGGAGAAGACCACCGCCTGGGCGTCCCCCAGGTGATCGGCGCGGTGTCCCTCCTCTACCCGGACGCCCAGCTCCCGGAGCTTGTCGAGATGGGCTCCCGCGTGCAGGTCCGAACCGGAGACGGCACACCCGGAGCGGGCCAGCACTTCGGCCAGTCCGCTCATGCCGGCCCCGCCGATCCCCACGAAGTGGAACCGCTCGAGGCCCAGGCGGCGAGGGAGGAACGGCGGCTTCACGATCCACCTCCCGCCACCTCTTCCAGCAGTTCGACGATCCGGTCGGAGCTGTCGGGCCGCGCCAGGCTCCGCGCCGCTTCTCCCATGGCGGCCAGCTGCGGGCGGTCGGCTTCGAGGGAGGCCACCGCGTCGGCCAGGGACTGCGGCGTGGCCGTCCGCTGCTCCACCAGCAGTGCCGCGCCGTGGCGGACGAGCGCCCGGGCGTTGACCGTCTGATGGTCGTCGGCCGCCTGGGGGAAAGGAATCAGGATGGAAGGGCGGCCGGCGGCCGTGATCTCGGCGATCGTGCAGGCCCCCGAGCGGGACACGATCAGGTCGGCCCGCTCGAAACGGGCGGGCATGTCGTGCAGGAACTCCACCACCTGGGCGGCGACCCCCGCCTCGGCGTAGGCCCTCTCGACCGCTTCCCGGTCGTCCGGGCCGGTCTGGTGGACGATCTCCAGCGGGAGCCGGGCCAGCGCCGGAAGCGCTTCCGAGACCAGCCGGTTGATGGGCCGGCTCCCCCGGCTGCCTCCGAAGATCAGCACCCCCAGCCGGGCGTTGCCGCCGGGCCGCGAACGGATGCGGTGAAACTCCTGCCGGATGGGGATGCCGGTGAGGCGCACGCGGCCCCGGAAATGCGCCGCCGTCGACTCGAAGGCCACCGCCGCCCCGTTGCAGAACCGGGCCAGCCAGCGGTTGGTCAGCCCGGGAACCGCGTTGGGTTCGATCAGCACGGCGGGGACTCGGCGCAGCCGGGCGGCGGCCACCACCGGTCCCGAAGAATACCCGCCCAGTCCCACCACGATCTGCGGCGCGAACCGCTTCACGATCTCGAGGGAGCGGAGCAGGGTGGGGCCCAGCCGGGCCAGCGTGGCCAGCTGACTCCGCAGGCCGACCCGCTGCAGGCCGCCGATGCGGATGGTCTCGAGGGGAAATTCCAGTGGCGGGAGGATCCGGTTCTCCAAACCGGAGGGCGTGCCCACGAACAGAGACTCCGGCCGGGTTCCGCCTCGGGCCGCCATGCAGTCTCGAACCGCTACCGCCATGAAAACGTGTCCTCCCGTCCCTCCGCCGGCGAACAGGACCCGGTGTATCATCTCGCTTCATCCGTCTCTTCCAGCCAGCCGCTTGCCCCCTCGGTGCGGGCGAAGCGGGAAACGTTCAACAGAATGCCCATGGCCGCCATGCTGCACAGCATGGAGGAGCCCCCCACCGAGACGAACGGCAGCGGGATGCCCTTGGGGGGAAGCAGGCTGACCACCACGCTCATGTTGATCAGCGCCTGCAGGACCACCATCGTGATCAGCCCCAGCCCCAGCAGGGCGCCCAGCCCGGAGTCGGCCCGCAGCGAGATCTTCACTCCCCGCCAGAACAGGAAGGCGAAGGCGGCCACCACCAGCAGGCAGCCGATCAATCCCAGCTCCTCGCCCACGATGGCGAAGATGAAGTCGGTATGGGCCTCGGGCAGGAAATAGAGCTTCTGCTTGCTCTGCGCCAGTCCCAGGCCCTGTACTCCGCCCGACCCGATGGCGATCAGGCTCTGGCGGATCTGATAGCCGATGCCTAGGGGGCTCTCTTCGGGGTCCAGAAAAGCCAGCAGCCGCTCGCGCCGGTAGGGGACGGCCAGCACCAGGGCCCAGAGCACGGGCAGGGCGAGCACCCCGGCGGCCGCGAAGAACTTCCAGTGCAGGCCGCCCACGAACAGCAGCAGGGCGCACACCAGCGCCAGCGAGGAGGCCGTGCCGAAGTCGGGTTCGGCCACGATCAGCCCCAGCGCCACCGCCAGCAGCGCGCCGTAGGCGATCAGCCCGCGCCTGCAGGAGAGCAGGTCGCGCCGCTCGTGCAGCAGGAAGGCCGTGAACAGGACCAGGCTGAGCTTGGCCAGTTCGGACGGCTGGCCGCGTAGGAAGCCGAAGGAGATCCAGCGCTGCGCGCCGTTGACCTCGGGGAAGAAGAAGACCGCCGCCAGCGCCGCCAGGCTCAGGGCCAGCAACGGGTAGAGCACCGCGGGCCGCATGTAGAAGTGGTAGTCCACGTGCATCGTCACCAGCATGATGGCCAGCCCGGCGCAGACGAAGACCAGCTGCCGCGAGAAGACCTGGGTGTCGCCGAAGACCACCGAGGTGGTGGAAAACACCATCAGCAGTCCGAAGCCGAGCAGCAGCAGCACCGCCACCATCAGGCCGGAGTCGAAGGGGATGCGCCGGTTCACGAATCGACCTCCTCCCCCTGCCGGGCCAGCTCCCGGACGGCCTCCTTGAAGACGCGTCCGCGGTGCTCGTAGTCTTCGAACATGTCGAAGCTGGCGCAGGCGGGCGCCAGCAGCACGACGTCGCCGGGTCGGGCCAGCGCGAACGCCCGCCGGACCGCTGTGGGCAGGCTGGTGCAGCGCTCCAGGGGGACCGCTCCGGCCAGCGCCGCTTCCAGCTTGGGGGCGGCTTCTCCCAGCAGCAGCGCGGTCCGCACCCGGCCTTCGAGGGCGGGGCGAAGGGTCCGGAAATCGGCCCCCTTGTCGCGCCCGCCCAGAATCGCCACCAGCGGCTCCCGGAACGCCTCCAGGGCCTTGCACGCGGAGTCCACGTTGGTGGCCTTGGAGTCGTTGTAAAACTCGACGCCGCCGATTCGCGCCACGTGCTCCAGCCGGTGCTCCACGCCCGCGAAGGTCCGGAAACAGCCGGCCATCTCGGCGGCGGACACGCCCGACAGGAAGCCCGCGGCGGTGGCGGCCAGTACGTTTTCCAGGTTGTGGGAGCCGCGCAGCCGGACCTCGCCGGCCTCCAGCAGCGGCTCGTTCCGCCCGTCCCAGCTGACCCGGACGCGGCCTTGCGGGTCGATGAAGACTCCCTCCTCGAGCTGGCGTCGGCGGCTGAAGAAGACCACCTTCGAGGTCCGCCGGCCGGCCATGGCGGCCGTGACGGTGTCGTCGCCGTTGAGGATGGCGAAGTCCCCCGGCCGCTGCCGGTTGAAGATCCGCTCCTTGGCCGCCGCGTAGCGCTCCAGGTCACCGTGCCGGTCCAGGTGGTCGGCCGTGACGTTGAGCACGATCGCGTGCCGGCAGCGGAGCCGGTCGATAGCCTCCAGCTGAAAGGAGGAGAGTTCCAGCACGTAGGTCCGGTAGCCGCCGCCGTGGCGGGCCAGCTGGCTCAAAGGCTTGCCGATGTTGCCGGCCACCTCGGCGTCGCGGCCCGCCTGCCGCAGCAGCTCGCCGATCAGGGTGGTGGTGGTGGTCTTGCCGTTGGAGCCGGTGACCCCGATGAAGTCGCCCTCCAGGAAGCGGTAGCCCAGCTCCACCTCGGGCCACACCGGTACGCCGCGGCGGCGCGCCTGCACGAGACACTCCTGGTCGTGGGGAACGCCCGGGCTGACCACGATCAGGTCCGACTCCAGGAAGTCTCCCAGGCGGTGTTCCCCCAGCCGCAGCCGCACGGGCCCCTCGAGGCGCGAGAGCCGCTCCGACAGCTTTTCGGCCGGCGCCAGGTCGGTGACCCGGACCCTGGCGCCCCGGCTCAGCAGCAGGTTGGCCGCCGCCAGGCCGCTGCGGGCCAGCCCCACCACCAGTACGTTCTTGTCGGCCAGCGGGATCGTCATCGCAGTTTCAGGGTCGTCAGGCTGAAGAGGGCGAAGATCAGTCCCAGGATCCAGAAGCGGATCACGACCTTCGGTTCCTTCCAGCCCAGCAGTTCGAAGTGATGGTGAATGGGGGCCATGCGGAACAGCCGCCGGCCGAACAGCTTGTAGGACCCCACCTGCAGGATCACCGAGAGCGCTTCCACCACGAATATCCCGCCGATGAACAGCAGCAGCAGCTCCTGCTTGATCAGCACCGCCACCGTGCCGATGGCTCCCCCCAGCGACATCGAGCCCACGTCGCCCATGAAGACTTCGGCGGGGAAGCTGTTGTACCAGAGAAAGCCCAGCGTGGCCCCCACCATCGAGCCGCAGAAGATGGTCAGCTCGCTGGCGTAGGTGTTCTTGATCAGGTCCAGGTAGGTGGCGAAGTTGGCGTGCCCGGTCACGTACGTCAGCACGGTCAGCGCCGAAGAGGCGATGATCACCAGCCCGGCGGCCAGCCCGTCCAGCCCGTCGGTCAGGTTGACGGCGTTGCTCGAGCCCATCACCGCCACGCAGGTCAACAACAGCAGCGGCAGGAAGGTCGAGTAGCCCAGCAGCACCCAGTCCATCTCGGGCGTGAAGTTCTTGAAGAAGGGGACGCTCAGCTGGAGCGAGTAGAGGCCGTGACGGCTCAGCAGGACCAGCGTGACCGTGATCAGCAGCGCGATGGCGGCCTGCAGCAGCAGCTTGTGGCGCGCCTGCAGACCCAGGCTGCGTTTCCGGATCACCTTGAGGTAGTCGTCCCAGAAGCCGACGGCGGCGTGCAGCAGCAGCGAGACCACGGCGATCCAGACGTAGAAGTTGCCCAGATCGCCCCACATCAGCGTGGGCACCACGATGCTGATCACCATCAGCAGACCGCCCATGGTGGGCGTGCCCGCCTTGCCGTGGTGGGTCTTGGGGCCGTCGTCGCGGATGTACTGGCCGATCTGGAAGTGCTGCAGCCGGGAGATCAGCCAGGGGCCCAGCAGCAGGCTGATCAGCAGGGCCGTCAGCGAGGCGTAGGCCGTCCGGAAGGTGATGTAGCGGACCACGTTGAAGACCGAGATCTCGTCGTGCAGCGAGTAGAGCAGGGCGTAGATCATTGGTGCTGCTCCTCCCGCTGCAGCAGCCGCTCGACCACCCGTTCGACACGGACGCCCCTCGAGCCCTTGCACAGGACCAGGTCTCCGCCGGCTGCCTCCACGGCCACGGCATCGGCCGCCTGCGCGGAGTCTTCGAACCAGAGGACACGCTCGGGCGGCATCCCGGCCTGGACGGCTCCGCGGGCCAGTTCGCGAGCCTGCCCGCCCACGGCCACCAGCAGACCGGCTCCACAGGCCGCCGCCTTCCGCCCCGCTTCGTTGTGCAGCCGGGCCGAATCAGGGCCCAGCTCCAGCATCTCGCCCAGCACCAGCACCTTGCGCCGGTAGCCCTCGATCCGCCCGAGGGTCTCGAGGACGGCGCGCAGGGCCTCCGGGTTGGAGTTGTAGCTGTCGTCCCAGACGGTGAGGAGCCCGTCCTCCCGCTCGAGCTCCCGCACGGCCCCCCGCATCGCGTCCGCCTCCAGGCGTCCCAGCCCGCGCTGCAGGTCGTCGGCAGCGAGTCCGCAGGCCAGGCCGATGGCGGCCGCCCCGGCCACGTCGTAGAGGAAGTGGCGGCCTGCGAAGGGGACCTGGGCCTCCAGCCGGCCGTCCGGCAACTCCAGGACGAATCGCATGCGGCGCGGAGAGTCGACGCGGACTGCGGTGGAGCGGACGTCGGCCGGCCCGTCCAGGGCGAAGGAGAGCGCCGGGCCGGAGTGCCGTTCCGCCAGCCGGCACACCCGGGCGTCGTCGGCGTTGTAGACGAAGTGGCCGCCGGGGGCGAGACCCTCCAGGATCTCTCCCTTGGCCTCGGCGATCTCGTCCACGCTCGAGAAGAACTCCAGGTGGACCGCGGCGACGTTGGTGACGGCGGCCACGTCGGGGGCGCACAGCCCGGCCAGTTGCCGGATCTCTCCGGCCCGGTTCATGCCCAGCTCCAGGACGGCCACCTGGTGGTCCGCCTCCAGTCGCAGCAGGGAGAGAGGCACGCCGTATTCGTTGTTGAGGTTGCCGGGGGACTCCAGCACCCGGTAGCGGACGCCCAGCAGGGCGGCGGCGAAGCGGCGCGTGGTGGTCTTGCCCATGCTGCCGGTGATTGCCGCCAGCCGGCCGCCCCATTTTTGCCGGGCCCGGGCGGCCATCCGCTGCAGGGCGGCCAGCGTGTCGGAGACTTCGAAAAAGCGGGCCTCCCGGATCTCGGTCCGAGGGGGGGTGAAGACCGATTCGTGAACGATCCAGGAGGCCCCTTTTCCCAGGGCCTCGCCGATGAACTCGTGTCCATCGAAGCGCGGGCCCCGGAGAGCGAAAAAACACTCGTGCGGACGCACGGTCCGGCTGTCGATCGAGACTCCTGCGGGAGTCTCGGCGGAAGCGTCCGGCCCGCTGCGCAGGCGCGCCTCCAGCAGTGCGGCCAGTTCCTCCGGGCGGAAAGAGATCATGCCACCTCCCGCGCCACCCGGCGGTCGTCGAAGGGAAGCGTCCGGCCGCCGATCTGCTGGTAGGTCTCGTGCCCCTTGCCGGCGATCAGCACCAGGTCGCCTTCGGCGGCCTCGTGCAGGGCCAGGGCAATCGCCTCGCGCCGGTCGACGACGCTTCGGGCGGCGGCCGCCGCGGGCATGCCGTCCCGGATCTCCCGGACGATCGCTTCGGGAGGCTCCGAGCGCGGGTTGTCGGAGGTGACGATGCTCAGGTCGGCCAGCTCGGCCGCCACCCGTCCCATCAGGGGGCGCTTGGAGCGGTCGCGGTCGCCGCCGCAGCCAAAGACGCAGATGACCCGGCCGCGCGCCACCTGCCGGCACAGGCG
>JBFGHG010000011.1:0-13541 GCA_041578395.1 Acidobacteriota bacterium | reverse complement strand
TGCGCTTCGACCACCGCACCGGCGAGATCCGCGCCGTCAACGTCTGGCCCGAGGATCCGATGGGCTGGGGGGCGGCGGACCTCGACTACCGCTTCCAGTGGAACTACCCGCTCTTCTTCTCGCCGCACGACCCGGACCTGCTCTACGCCGCCGGCAACGTGCTCTTCCGCAGCCGCGACGGCGGCGAGAGCTGGGAGCACGTGCTCTTCGTGTCTGTTCGAACCGGCGCGGTCGACCTCGAGTTCGCGCCGGACGACCCGGCCACGATCTACGCCGCCCTCTGGGAGGCCGAGCGCAAGCCCTGGACGATCGTCAGCGGCGGCCACGAGGGCGGTCTGCGAAAGTCCAGCGACGGCGGTGAGACCTGGACGGCGCTCAGCGAGGGCTTGCCGACCGGGCTGCGGGGCAAGGCTGATCTGGCGGTGAGCGCCGCCGACCCGGACCGCGTCTACGTCCTGATCGAAGCGCCCGGCGACGAAGGCGGCGTTTACCGCTCCGACGACCGCGGCGAGAGCTGGCGGCAGGTCAGCGACTTTCAGCCCATCCGCAACCGCCCCTTCTACTACACCAACCTGCAAGCCCACCCGGCCGACGCCGACGTCCTGTGGGGGATGGCCGAGGGATACTGGAAGTCGGAGGACGGGGGCGAGACCTGGAACCGCAAGCGTACGCCGCACGGGGACAACCACGACCTTTGGATCAACCCCCAAAACCCGGACATCATGATCCAGTCCAACGACGGCGGCGCCAACGTCACGCTGGACGGGGGCGAAACCTGGTCCACCCAGCACAACCAGCCCACCGCCGAGCTGTACCAGGTGGACGTCAGCGACGAGTTCCCCTACCGCCTCTACGCCGGCCAGCAGGACAACTCCACCGTCTCGGTGCCCAGCCTCCCGGCCCGCTACCGGCCGGGAGGTCACGCGTCCTACTGGGAGGCGCACGGCGGGTGCGAGACCGGGCCGGTCGTGCCCAAGCCGGGAGATCCGGATATCGTCTACGCCAACTGCAAGGGCCGCTTCGGCGTGTACAACCGGCGAACGGGGCAGGAGCAGCAGTACTACGTCGGGTTCTGGGACCTCTACGGGCACAACCCCAAAGACCTCGCCTTCCGCTTCCAGCGGGTGGCGCCGATCCACGTCTCGCCCCACGACCCGGAGCGCGTCTACCACGGATCGCAGTTCGTCCACGTCACCGAAGACGGAGGCCGGACCTGGCGGACCATTTCGCCCGACCTGACCGCCTTCACGCCGGAGACGCAGGTCGTCTCGGGCACGCCCATCACCATCGACGTGACCGGCGAGGAGCACTTTTCGACGCTCTACGAGATCCAGGAGTCGCCCCACGAAGCAGGCGTGATCTGGGCGGGTTCCAACGACGGTCCGGTCCACGTCACGCGCGACGGCGGAGGGAGCTGGAGCAACGTGACGCCGCCGGAGCTGGGGCCGTACGGGCGGGTGCAGACGATCGAAGTTTCCCCGCATGATCCGGCCAAGGCCTACCTTTGCGTGCTCCGCTACCAGCTGGGCGACTTCGAGCCGTACGTGTTCCGCACCACCGATTACGGGCAGAGCTGGAGCCGGCTGACGACGGGCGCCAACGGCATCCCCGCGGATACGCCGGTTCGGGTCGTTCGGGAGGACCCGGACCGGGCCGGGCTGCTGTATGCCGGCACCGAGTTCGGGATGTTCGTGTCGTTCGACGACGGGGGGCGCTGGCATTCCTTTCAGATGAACCTGCCCGTCACCCCGATCACGGACCTGAAAGTGGTCGACCGGGACCTCGTGATGTCGACCATGGGACGCGGTTTTTGGATCCTGGACAACCTGACCCCGCTGCACGAGGCGTCGCCGGAGCTGGCATCCTCCGAAGCACATCTGTTCGGCGTCCGCCCCGCCTACCGGCTCTACACGAGGCGCCGCTGGGGCGGACCGGAGCCGGCCGAGCCGGAGTATCCCGAGGTCGGGGCGGTCTTAGACTACCGCCTGGCGTCGGCGCGGCCGGACGTGAAGCTGGAGGTGCTCACGGCGGAAGGGGACGTGGTGCGGGTGTTCACCGCACGTCCCGAGGAGGACGAGGAGGAAGAGGAGCGTACGGGCATGGAGCGCTTCGGACCGCCCTCCCCACAGGACGAGGTGTTGCCCGCCGAGGCGGGTCTGCACCGGTTCGTCTGGAACCTGCGCTACCCCGGTCCCTGGAGCGCCCGCGTGCGCGGTCCGGCCGGATTGGGGCCGATGGTGCCGCCCGGGACGTATCGGGTTCGCCTGACTGCCGGCGACTTCACGGCTACCCGGGACTTCGAGGTCAGGATGGACCCGCGGGTGCTCGCCGAAGGGGTGACGGCGGAGGACGTGGCGGCGCAGGCGGAGCTGGCCTTGCAGGTCCGTGACGCGCTGGGCCGGGCGCGCCAGGCGGCGGACAGAGTGGAGAAGGCGCTGGAGAACGAGGGCGAGTCCCAGGAAGGGCAGGCCGCCCCGGAGGAGATCGCCCGGGATGTCCTCGAATCGGTGCGCGGCCAGCTGGTGACCGCCGAAGTCCGCTACTCTCAGCCGAAGCTGATCGACCAACTGGACTACCTCTACGACAACCTGATCACCGCCGACCAGCGTCCGGGGCGGGATGCGGTGGAGCGCTTCGAGGAGCTGTCGGGGCAACTGGAGGAGTTGGAGGCGGCCCTTCCGTCGAGGATCGGCCGGCGCTGAACCTACCGCGCAAGAGCCTTGTGGGAGGCCGCCCTCGGGGCGCGGTCGAACGTCTCCAGCCGACTGGCAACGAAAATCACCACGGTCCGTCCCGACGATACGACTCCTGTAGCACGCTCAAATGCTCGTCCCAGCCCGGTTCGGTCCCTCCTTCGCGCTGAGCGCACTCCTCGAAGAACGCTTCCAGGTCTTCGACGGTCTGCAAATTGAGCGAGACGGGCCGGCGGACGCGCTCTCGAGCAGCTTTGCGGAACCAGGCGCTCAGGGAAAGGCCCTCTTTCCGAGCCTCACGCGCGAAACGCTCGCGCTCGGCGTCGTCCACCAATACCTGTACGCGTTTGCTCATACTTCTCACTGAGAGGTATACACACTGAGGACATGTAATCAAGCGGCGGGACGGGCTCGCTGAACCGGCTAGGCCGGCTTCACGGGTACTGCACCCCGAAGCCAGTGGTTGATGGCGTTTTCCAGGCTCTGTTCGTCGAGCCTGTCGTCGGCGCCGATCTTGAAGGAGACCGAGAGCTTCCCGGTCAGATCGGCGCGGTCGTGCTGGAAGTCCTCCGACCGGAACAGCCCCACGGTGCGGTTGAGCGCTTTCATGAAGCCGTACTCCAGCGCCACGTTGGGGTTCAGCTCGCTGGCCACGCGGTCTTCCAGGATCGCCATCCCGTAGCGGCTGCCGAACATGTGCACGCAGGTGTTCTCCCAGAGCTGATCGTGGTAGTCCTTCTTGTCCGCTCGCCGGGCGACCAGGCCGCTGGCGGCGACGGTGTCGTTGACGACTCGCCAGATGTCGTTGAGGAGGCGACGGTGGCGGTCCTCCATCCGCGCCTCGATGTCCGGGAACTTCATCATCACGAAGACGGACTTCTCGTAGGGGCCGTCCTCGTGGAATTGCCGCACGGCATCCACCAGATGGCGGTATCCCTCCGGCAGCAGGAGGCTGGCGGGGTGCTCCTTCAACTTCTCGTGGCGCGCCAGCCCGTCGCTGATGGCCGCCACCATGCGCAGCACCTCCGAGTCGCTCTCGTCCGCCATCCACTTGGCATGGATGTCGGACACCAGATTGGGAAGCGGAGTGCCCCGCAACACGATCGGCATCACCAGCTTCCCTGCTGCCCGGGCCTTGCCCACGTCGGCGGCGATGTATTGCGAGGAGATGTGCTCGGACTGGAGATCGACCGAGTTGGGAGTCAACAGAACGACCAGCGCGTCGGCTGCGGCGAACGCTTCCTGCAGCGCCCGCCGCCACTCCTGCCCCAGCACGAGGTAGTCCGCGTCCAGCGTGCAGAGGTGGGTCCTTCTCAACTCGGCCGCGAAGCGCTGGGCGAGTTCGATGTCGTCGTGCCGGTAGCTGATGTAGATCCTGGCCATCGTGGTGCTCCTGAATGACGGGCAAGGATGCTCGCCCCACCCCTCACGGCAGGCTCGAGGAGGCCGCGCAGCTCTGGATGGCGCCCTTCTGCGCTCCCGTGATCACCCCCTGATTGCGCAGGTCGTTGGTCAGGGACGCCACGCAGCTGGTGAACTCCCCGTGGTTGGCCGCGCCGACGGCGCACTCGAGCACCAAATCGGTGATCGTGCAGCCGTCCTCGAAGAAGGTGTTGGGCACGCCCGAGTCGCAGGCCTCGACGATCACCGTGGGCCGCAGGTCCGACGCCGGGCAGGCGTCCGCGTCGTCCGGCAGGCCGTCCCCGTCGAAGTCGCTCATCACGTACAGCACCGGCGAGTCGTGGTCGGACGACCGCAGCGAGGTGCCTGGCGTCTCGTCCAGCACTGCCGGGGAGTCCGCGTTGCCCCGCGAGAACTCCAAACCGCGCACGAACGGTCCCAGCTCGAGCGAGGTGAGCGAGTGGTCCAGCACCTGTGCGCTTCCCTCGAACACGAAGGAATAGCGCTCGGCGTCCGTCAGCGTCAGTACCCGGTTGAGCAGGTCGGGATCGACGATGTCGGTGGCCGGAGTCTCCGCGCCCAACGGGTCGGGGCTGCCCGTGATCTGGCCCAGCACGTCCACGTAGCCGTCGGTGAACTGGAAGGCGTTGAAGTCGCCCGTGACCACCAGCCGAATCGACGGGTCGGCCGTCTGCAGGTCCTGCACGAACTCCGAGAGGCGCACCGCCTGCAGGTTGCGGCGGAAGCGCACGAAATCCTGGCTGGACCCCTCGATCCCGGACAGCGACCGGTTGTGCAGGTTGATCACCGTCAGCGGGAAGGGGGCGCCGTTGCCTACGTAGTCCCCCTCCAGCACCAGGGGCGGCCGGCTGTAGATGGGCAGCGTCAACGTCCCGAAGGTGAACATCTCGTTGGCCGCGAACTGCGTCACGCTGCCCACCGAGACCGTGTCCCTGACCAGGTAGCCGGAGTCGATGCCGCCCGGGTCGTTCCCCTCGAGCAGGAAGGGCGTGTAGGAGATCGATGCGTCGTCGGCCGCGATCCGGTTGGCCAAATCCGTCAGGGTGGCGATGTCTTCCGCCTCCTCGACCGCCAGCACGTCGGGCGCCCGCAGCGTCAGCCTGATGTGCTCGGAGAACTTGTCCAGGCGGACCTGGTAGGTGAGCGGGTCGGGCTGGTCCTGGAAGAGGCGCTCCAGGCTGAGACTGGCCACGGTGAACTCACCCGCCGCGCGGGCCCGGACGGGCCGCGGCAGCAGCGGCTCGGGGCCGATCGCGATGCTGGTGGGCAGCACCTGGTAGTCGCCGAAGGCGAAGCCCAGCGGCCCCGTGGCCGAGACCGCCTGTTCGGAGAAGAGGATCTCGTCGGGCAGGCCCAGGCCGTCCGGGTCGATCTCGAAGACCTCCGGATTGCCGTCCCACACCGGCAGTCCCATCAGGCCCGGGTGCTCGATCCCCGGCTCCCGGAAGGCCCGCTGGGTGGTGGCCACCACCGGCGTGTCGCCGAACTGGTTGGTGGGTCCCGTTGCGATGCCGCTGAAACTCACCCGCATCCCCTCGTAGCGCTCCACCTCGTTGTCCGGCTGCGGACGGTCGGGCGAAGGCGTGTCGGCGTCGAACTTCACCGGCGCCGGCAGCGGGTTGCCGCCGCTGTCCACGCTCACCATCGGGGCGCCCCCGATTTCGGTCAAACCGAAGAACTCCGAGGGGATGCCCGTCACGTCCACCTGATCGCCCACCGCCACGGCCGGCGCCGAGCCGGTGAAGACGAAGATGCCGTCGGAGGTCTCCGGGTCGCCGTCGCTGCGGCCGGTCGGGGTCTGCATGAAGAAGCCGTTGGTCCCCACGCCGGTGACCACGTTGTCGTTGGTGGTCACGATGAAGTTGGCGAAGGGAGTGGCCAGCCCGGCCCCCTGGATCTCGAAGATCTCCACTGGTCCCGCCGGACCGCTGGGGCAGCCGGCGAACGAGGTCCCGTCCACCCGCCGGCCGGCCGACGACACGGTGCCGCCCGAGCCCACCGCGGTGGTGTGCAGCACGAAGGGACCGAAGGTGTCCGGGTCGCGGGTCAGCGACTGGTTGCTGCCTCCCTCGCCGCCATAGGAGGCCATCGCCTGGGTGGCCGCCAGGTCGTCCGCGAGCGTGACCGTGTCCCCGCTGTTGTTGAGTCCCAGCAAGCCGCCCGAGGCGCGCTGCACCACCGAACCGCCGTAGAAGCCGGAGAGGCCTCCGCCCCCGAAGACCACCACCGAGCACTGATCGGGCACCATCGTGCCGGCCGGGAAGGTGTGCCGCGTGGTGAAGCTGTCCTCCAGCGTCCAGCCGGAGATGTCCTGCGGCGCGCCGGTGTTGTTGAAGATCTCCACGAACTCGTCGTCGGTCGAGTCGCGCTGGCCGTCCTGATTGGCGTCGCCGCAGCCGGCGGGCTGGCCGAAGCCGGCGCATTCGCTGTCGAAGGCCGGGTCGGCGTGGATCTCGTTGATCACCCAGCCGGCCGGGATGCAGGGCGTGTTGAAGCTGCCCGGGGTGTCGTCCGTACCCAGGCTGAAGCCGCCGATCTGAAAGCCCGCGTCGCAGCGGAAGACGTGGCCGGGGACGAAGCTGCCGTCCGGGCCCACCGTGGTCGCGCAGTAAGTAAGGTCACCGGAGCCAACCGTCTCGATCAGCGCCACGCAGTCGACCAGCTGGCTCCAGGGCTCGGAGTCGAGCGTGCCGTCGTCGTTCGTGTCCAGGTCATCCCCGTTGCTGCCGGTGAAGCCCTGCACCAGCAGGTGGGTGACGTTGTCGCTGTTTTCGAAGTTGAGGAAGGCCGTCAGGTCGGGCGTGCCCAGCGTGAAGCTGCTTTCGGCCGTCAGGAAGAAGCCGTCCGCCGGAATACTCTGGCCGGCCAGGTCGACCACGGCTTCGATCACGCCGCTGCCTCCCGCCCCGTCACCGATCACGAGGTAGGTGAGCCCGTCCAGCGAGGTGCCCGCCGACCCGGCCAGCTCGAAGTACTCGTCGTTGTCGCTCCCCGGCTGGTCGATCCGCAGCTCGTTGATGTCCACCGCCACCGGAGGCGGGGCGCAGGCGTTGCTGGCGCCCGGTGTGTCCTGGCCGCCGGAGGGGTTGAACGCGCCGATCTCCCAGCCGCCCGGGCAATTGAAGACGTGGCCGGGCACGAAGGAGCCGTCCGGGCCCGCCGTGACCGCGCAGTAGGTCAAATCCCCCGATCCGACCGTCTCGATCAGGGCCAGGCAGTCCAGCTGCTCGCTCCAGGGGGTGGAGTCGAGCACCCCGTCGTCGTTGGTGTCCAGGTCCTGGGCGATGGAGCCGGTGAAGTCGCGCACCAGCAGATGGGTCACGTTGTCGCTGTTTTCGAAGTTCAGGGACGTGGTGAGGTTGGCGGTACCGAGCGTAAAGGTGCTCTCGGCGGCGACGAAGAAGCCGGCGCCGTCCAGGCTCGAACCGGTGAGGTTGACCACCGCTTCGATCACGCCGCTGCCTCCCGTGCCGTCGCCGATCACCAGATAGGTCAGTCCGTCCAGCGTGCCGCCGGCGTTGCCGGTCAGTTCGAAGTACTCGTCGACGTCCGAACCGGGCTGGTCGATGCGGATCTCGCTCAACGACGCCGAAGCGGCCGGGCAGGCGTTGACGGCGCCCGGGGTGTCCAGTCCGCCGGACGGGTCGAAGGGGCCGATCTCGAAGCTGGCGCCGCAGCGCAGGACGTGGGCCGGGACGAAGGGGCCGTCCGGGCCGGCCGAGAGGCTGCAGTAGGTGAGGTCGCCGGAGCCCACGGTTTCGATCAACGCCACGCAATCCAGCAGCTGGCTCCAGGGCGTGGCGTCGAGCACGCCGTCGTCGTCCGTGTCCAGGTCGTCCGCGTTGCTGCCGGTGAAATCGCGCACCAGCAGGTGGGTGACGTTGTCGCTGTTTTCGAAGTTCAGCGTGGTGGTCAGGTCGGCCGTGCCCAGCGAGAAGGTGCTCTCGGCGGCGGTGAAGAAGCCGGAGGCGGGGATCGATTCTCCGCTCAGGCTCACGACGGCCTCGATCGTGCCGCTTCCGGTCGCGCCGTCGCCGATCACCAGGTAGGTCAGGTCGCCCAGCGAAGTTCCCGGAGAGCCGGACAGCTCGAAGTACTCGTCGTTGTCGGTCGAGGGCTGGTCGATCCGGATCTCGGAGATCAGCGGGTCCTGCGCCAGGGCCGCGGGCGTGCTCCACGCAATGCACACCAGAAGAATCAGAATCGAAACGACGAAACGGCCCGTATCTTGACCAGCCATCGGCTTCCTCCTTCGAAGTCCTCGACGAAAAAACAGCCCTCCCGGGGCGGGACTCACATCTGCTGCTGGAGAGTAGAGTCGAGGCTACCGAACGCGAAGATGCGTGTCAACGGCTGCCCCGCGTAGAATCGGGGTCGATATGGAAGATCCACTACGGCGGCACCTGGTCGATCTGCTGGACAGCAGCCACGCTCATCTCCGGTTCGGGGACGTCCTGGCCGGCTGGCCGGAGGATTTGCGGGGCAGGAGGCCGCCCGGGGGCAGCCACACGGCCTGGCAGCTGCTCGAGCACCTGCGCATCTGCCAGTGGGACATCCTGGAGTTCAGCCGGGACCCCGAGCACCGTTCCCCGGTCTTCCCGGACGGCTACTGGCCGAAAAGCTCGAGTCCGCCGGACGCGGAGGCGTGGGACCGGAGCGTCGCCGCCTTTCTGGCCGATCTGCGTGCCATGCAGCAGCTGGTGGCCGACGAGTCGGTGGACCTGCTGGCCCCCATCCCCCACGGCACCGGCCAGACCGTCCTGCGCGAGGCCCTGCTGCTGGCCGACCACAACGCCTACCACCTCGGCCAGCTGGCCCAGCTGCGCAAGCTGCTGGGAGCCTGGCCGGACGACATCGAGTACCACATGGAGGACGGTTCCTGAGATGCGCTCCTCGGAGATCGTTGTGGTCGGCGGACGGCTCTACCATCTCGGGGTTCGTCCGGGGCAGGTGGCGCCGAACCTCTTGCAGGTCGGGGACCCGGCCCGCGCCTACCGCGTCGCCGCCCGCTTCGATTCGGTTTCGCACGAGGTCAGGGAGCGGGAGTTCGTGACGCTCACCGGCAGCCGCCGCGGGGTCCCCCTGACCGTGCTCGGCACCGGCATCGGCACGGACAACGTCGAGATCGCTCTGGTGGAGGCGTACGTCGCGCTCGCCTTCGACCTCGAGACTGCCTGCCGGAAGAGCGCGGCGCCGGCAGTCAACCTCATCCGTATCGGCACCTCCGGCGGGATTCAGGCGGATCTCGAGCCCGGCACGCTGGCGATCTCCGAATATGCGCTGGGACTGGACTCCACCGGCCTCTACTACGACCAGGAGGCAGCGGACCGGCGGGCTCGTAACATCGAACGCGAGGCCGGGCGACTCCTCGAGGAGGCGGCGGAAGGACGCTTCAAGGGACGGCTCCCCGTGTACGCGTCCCGTTCGTCCGCGGCGGTGCATCGAGCGCTCGTGGAACAGGCCGGGGCGGCCGGGGCGAACTTCAGGTCCGGCATCACGGCCTCCACTCCCGGTTTCTACGGTCCGTCGGGGCGCCTTCTCGAGGGAGTCCGCAACAGCGTCCCCGACTTGAAGCGGGTGCTGTCCCGGCTGGAAGTCGACGGGCGGAAGGTGATCAACGTCGAGATGGAGTCGAGCCTCCTCTTTCACCTGGCGGCTGCGCTCGGCTGCCGGGCGGGGACCATCTGTCCCGTCGTCAGCCATCCGGAGAGTCACGGCTCGCTGGCGGACTACCGGCCCCAGGTCGAACAGAGCATCGATATCGCCCTGGCAGTGATGGAGCGTCTGGCGGCTTCGGACGGCGACTGAGTCAGCGGCCGCGCCGGCTCACGGGGTCGCTGGCCACCGAGTCGCGGATCGTCTCGAGCCTTTGCAGCATCGATGCGAGGACCTCGGGCCGGCGGGCGGCGAAGTCCTGCACCTCGAAGCGGTCGGCGTCCAGGTCGTACAGGTGCACCCGGCTCAGCGACTCGTCCGCGATCAGCTTCCAGTTGCCGTCGCGCAGCGCGTAGCGGAAGCCGTTGAAGTCGGGGAATTCCCAGTAGAGGGGCCGCTGCCGCTGCAATTCTCTCCCCTCCAGCATCGCCGAGACGTCCTCCCCGTCGTAGGGCCGGTCGTCGGGGAGCGAAAAGCCCACGATCGACGCCAGGGTGGGGAGCCAGTCGTAGCCGCTGACGGGGGCGTCCGAGACCGAGTTTTCGGCAACGCGGCCCGGCCAGCGGACCAGCGCGGGGACGCGGATTCCTCCCTCGTACAGATCGCCCTTGCGGCCGCGGAACCCCCCCGTACCGCCGTACAGATTGATCTCCCACCAGTTGCGCCAATCGCTGGTGACCGGTCCGTTGTCACTGGTGAAGATCACCAGCGTGTTGCCGGCCAGGCCCAGCCGGTCCAATCGGTCCAGGACGCGCCCGATCTCGTGATCGAGGTAGGTGATGTTGGCGTAGTACTCGCCGGGGCCGCGCGCCTCCAGGTCGGTGGGGGGCGGGATGTCGGGCGAAGTGGGGTTGTCGAAGGGCCGCGGCGATCCCCGGGTCAGGTGCCCGTACATCCGGTTGAAGCGGTCGGGGCTGGCGATGGGGGAATGCGGCTCGGCGGTCGCCAGGTAGAGGAAGAAGGGCCGCTCCGGATCGCGCTCGTCGAGCCACTCGAGGGCGTGGTCGACGGCGATGGTGGCCGAAAACCCCTCCTGTTTGCCGAGCGGACGCCCGTTCAGGTAGAAGTTCTCGGGGTTCCGGTTGTTGGGGACCGGCCAGGCGTGCAGCGCCAGCCAGCGGTCGAAGCCGTGGTCATTAGGCTGGAGATGGTCGGAGACATGCAGCCCCCCGTTCAGATGCCATTTCCCGGAGAGCCAGGTCTGGTAGCCCTGCTGCCGCAGCAGCGCGGCCAGCGTGACCTCGCCGCGCCCCAGCTGGATGTCGGTGTCCGGTGGAATCCAGGTCTCGATCCCCGTCCGCACGTGGGTCCGCCCGGTCAGCAGCGAGGCCCGCGAGGGGGAGCACAAAGGCGCCGGGGCGGAGTAGGAGGTGAGCCGCATCCCCTGCGACGCCAGCCGATGCAGGTTGGGGGTGCGGATGGTGTGATGCCCGTACGTCCCAAGGTCGCCGTACCCGAGGTCGTCCGCATAGATCAGAAGGACATTCGGCGGCCCCGCGTCCTGGGCGAACGACTGGCCCCCGACCCATACCAGCAACCCCAGCACTATCGACCCGAATCTCACGAAACCTCCCACTCGTAATCGTAATCGAACTCCGCCTGTGCCACCATGAACTTCCCGCCTCCGAGCCCGTCCGAGTCCCCCCCGGCGGCCAAACGCATCGTCGTCTACTCCAACGCCAACACCGACCCGATCCTGGCCCACGCCGCCGACTACCCGTACACTCACTACATCCTGGCCTTCCTGGTCCCGGACGCCAACGGCGTCGTGCCCAGCCCGCCGGTGCAGGTGGTGCTGGACGAGCCGGCGGCGATCCGCGCCGTGCAGGCTGCGGGCAAGAAGGTGATGATCTCGCTGGGAGGCGGCGCCGTGATCGCCGCCCACTGGCTCGATTGGGGCAGGCGCGCTGACGCGATCGCGGAGCAGGTGGCGGGGATCGTGAAGCACCACGGTTTGGACGGCGTCGGGATGGACGTCGAAAACCTCCCCTACACTTCGGCCCGCGAGTTCGGGCCGTTACGCCGAGGCCGTGGCGAAGCTCACCAACGCTATCGCCGCCCGCCTCCCCGGCGCCCTCCTCTGCCACGCGCTGCAACCGCCGTATCTCTGCGCCCCGGGGAGCCCGGGCTGCCCGGAGGACTCCCTGTACGCCGCCATCCTGGCCGGAACGGGGGATTCGATCGACTGGCTGAACATGCAGTACTACAGCAACCCGCCGGTGACCGCGTCCGACGTCGACGAAGTTTCCCATTACGAGTCCGTGGTGCGGGGGTGGGAGGGGTTTTCGGGACTGCCGGCTCACCGGCTGGTGGTGGGCAAGCCGTACTCATCGCGGGTGGAAGGGTATCAGCCGGCCGTGCAGGTCGTCTCCGAGATTCTGGAGCCCTTGCTGGAGAAGTATGGAGACCGGTTCGGAGGATTCATGGCCTGGGAATACAGCGAAGACCCCGCGGGGGATTGGGCCCGACGGGTGGCCGTCGCCCTCGGGCGGTGAGTTCGGGCAGCCGGTAGACGTGGGCGGCGAGACTACGGTTTTCTCCTCATTGAGGATTCCGGACTGTCGATCGCGAAGCAGGGGCGGGTCAGCAGACGGCTCTCGAGGTGACGATTGGTCTGGTCACGTCGAGCGTCCGTGTCTAAATTAGCAGTGGAAACAGGTGAAACGGCACGAACGCGACCAGCTGGAAGGTCTACGGGAGGAGAGAAAGAGCTATGCAGCCGATAGACAAGACCGCACGAGTTGCAGGAGTGCTCTACCTCCTGATCGTAGTGACCGCCCCTTTCGGCATCATCTACGTTCCCGGCAGGCTCATCGTGGCAGGGAACGCCACCGCGACGGCCAACAACATCCTGGCTCACGAGACGCTTTTCCGTCTCGGGATCGTCGCTGAGCTGATCGCCATGGTCATCTTCGTTTTCCTGGTGATGGCCCTCTACCGCCTGCTCCGTGGAGTGAACGAGAATCGTGCCCGGCTGATGGTGGGTTTGGTTCTGGTGTCCGTTGCGATCGCGTTCGTGAATGTGCTGAACAACATCGCCGCCCTGACCCTCTTCCGTGGCCCCGATTACCTCTCGTTGTTCGACAAGCCGCAGCGGGATGCCCTGGCCATGCTCTTCCTCGGGCTTCACAGTCAGGGACTCTTCGTGAACCACGCCTTCTGGGGCCTCTGGCTTTTCCCCTTCGGCCTGCTGGTGATGAAGTCAGATTTCCTTCCGCGTCTCCTTGGTGTCCTGCTGATCGCCAACGGCTTTGCTTACGTGGCTGTGGGCTTTACGTGGGTGCTCCTTCCATCGTACGGAGGCGTTGTCTCCCAAGTCTCCATGCCGTCGCTGCTTGGGGAACTGTGGATGATGCTGTGGCTTCTCGTGAAGGGCGCCAAGGTGCAACCAGTGGACCCTGGCTCCAGCGCCCACGCAGGAGCCGCCTGACGAGTGCTCGTACCTGCGCGGATCGCGGCTCGAGGCTGGCAGTTCGCTGATCATCGTCGTCGCAGGTGGCTTGGGAGGTGAAACCATGGCGAGGAAAGCGGAGAAGGTCGGTTCTTGAGATCCAGGGCCTGAACTGCGCGCGGATCTGTGCCGTTCATCCACCCGTGGAGCGGACAGTCGCCGAGGGCAATCAGGCGCCACAACTGGCCCCGCTCGATTACACGGCAGGAGTCGAACCCGCGAGCTACGGATTCGAAGTCCGGCGCTCGCAGTGCCGCGCCTACTTCGCAGGCAGAATCGTCCCCTTCACCTCACCGAACCCCACGCGGTAGCCGTCCCCG
>JBFGHG010000010.1:0-13652 GCA_041578395.1 Acidobacteriota bacterium | reverse complement strand
GCCAAGACCGAAGTGCTGACGATCGAGCGGGAGGACTTTCAGGCTCTCTTCTCGGGAATCCCGGCCTTTCGCGCCAGTGTCGAGTCCGCCATGAAACAGAGGACGTGACCAGCGGGAAGCTCTGTTTCGGGTCAAAGAGGAGGTCTGGATGAGCACCAACGTCGTGATACTGGGAGGCGGCTTCGCCGGCGTGTACACCGCCATGTACCTCGAAAAGCTGGCCGGCCGGAACTCCGACTTCAACATCACGCTGGTCAATCGCGAGAATTACTTCGTGTTCCAGCCGATGCTGCCCGAGGTGATCTCCGGCAGCATCGAGATTCAGCACATCATCAACCCGATTCGACGCCTCTGCCGCCGGACCAATCTGGTGGTGCGCGACGTGGAGCAGATCGACCTCGAGAACAAGGTCGTTTCCACCAGCCCCGGCTTCCGGCCGCAGCCCGTGCGGCTGCCCTACGATCACCTGGTGCTGGGGCTGGGGACGGTGATGAACTTCTCGCGCATGGCCGGTCTGCAGGAGCACGGGTTCCCCTTCAAGAACCTGGGAGACGCCCTGCATCTGCGCAACCACGTCATCCACGTCCTGGAAGAGGCGGACGTCGAGAAGGACCCGGAGGTGCGGCGCGGACTGCTCACCTTCGTGGTCGCCGGGGGCGGGTTCTCGGGCGTGGAGTGCGCGGCGGAGCTGAACGACTTCGTGCGCGAGGCGTCCCACAGCTACCGCAACCTGGACCCGGACGAGGTGCGGGTGGTGATGCTGCACGCGGGCGACCTGATCCTGCCGGAGATGCCCAAGAAGCTGGGGCAGTTCGCCGACCGGCTGCTGCGCAAGCGCAAGGTCGACATCCGCTACGGCGTGCGCCTGGCGGGAGCCTCGGCCAACGCGGCGCTGCTGCAGGGGGGCGACAAGATCCCCTGCAAGACGCTGGTGGCCACGGTGCCGGCCGGACCCCACCCGCTGATCAGCAGCCTCGATCTGCCGCAGGAGCGAGGGCGGGTGCTGGTGGAGACCACCACGCAGGTCAAGGACACGCCCGGAGTCTGGGCGCTGGGCGACTGCGCCTTCGTGCCGGACCTCGTCAACGCGGACAAGGCCACCGAGGAACGGCCGGTGATCTTCTGCCCGCCCACGGCGCAGTACGCCATCCGCCAGGCCAAGACCTGCGCGCACAACATCATGGTCGCCGAAAAGGGCGGCAAGATGAAGGACTTCCGGTTCAAGGCGCTGGGGATGGCCGGAGCGCTGGGTCACCGGGCCGCGGTGGCCGACATGTTCGGCAAGATCCAGGTGTCGGGCTTTCTGGGGTGGCTCATCTGGCGCGGGATCTACTGGTCCAAGCTGCCCGGCCTGGAGCGCAAGTTCCGGGTGGGAGTCGACTGGGCCATGGACCTGATCCTGCCCAAGGACATCGTCCAGATCAAGACGGGGCGTTCGCAGAGCATTTCCCAGGAGCACTACGAGCCCGGTGAAGTCATTTTCAACGAAGGAGACGTGGGCGATCGGGTATACGCCGTAATCGAGGGGGAGGTGGAGGTTCTGCGCAACGGCCAGGTCCTGGCCAAGCTGGGAGCAGGGGACTGCTTCGGCGAAACGGCGCTGCTGAGCGACGCGCCCCGCAACGCCACCGTCAAGGCGGCTTCCAGCGTCGATCTCCTGAGCATTTTCCGGGGAGATTTCGACGCCTTGATGGAACACGTTCCCGGCATGCGCAACATCTTCGAGAGTCTGATGAAGCAGCGGGGCGGAAGCGCCCCCGCGGCGACGGCTGAAGCGGCTGAGGAATGAAGCACGCAGCCGACGAGCACGCACGATGGAGATGGGTCTGAACGCGTTCAATCGCGGTGCGCGGACCCGGATTGTCCGCCACCACTTTCGGGTGCGGTGAAAATTCTGGTGAGGAGAGATATGGATCTGAGGCTTTTCGGATGGTCGCACACCCGTGCCGCAGCCGCCCGCCGGCTGTCGGCATCCGGGCTGCTCCTGTTGCTGGCCCCTGCCTTGACTCTGGCGGCGTTCGCGAGCACGCCCGCCGAACCGGCGACGACGCCGGCCGCGGTCGAAACGGAGACGGCCGCAACTTCCCCCGAATCCACTGAAGCGGCGCCGGCGCCGCAGGCCTATGCCGGCCTGGAGGGCCGCTGGGGCGATATTCTGGGAGCCGACGCGGTGGACCCGGTGCAGACCGGTCCCGTGTCGGCCTTCCGCGACCGGCAGCCCGCCGCGGGTTTCCGGGAGCTGGTGGATCAGTTCTTCTTTCGGCTCTCGGTCGATTACACCCACAACTGGACCACCTTCACCGGGGATCCCACCCTGACCTTTCTGGGGGACCTGGGCGAGCCGTTCGTCATCAGCCCCGACGGGGAGACGATCTCCTTCCCGTCGGCCTTCGAGGACAACGACGACCGGCTCTACACGCGTCTGACCTTCGGCACCCGCGGCTGGGGCTCGGACCGCCTCAACACCTACGTGTCGCTGCTGTCCTACCACGACCTGGACGGCACTTCCGAGGGTTCGCCGTTCATCGCCCCGACCGATTCGTACGACGGCCGCAGCCGTTTCAGCGCGCTCAACGCCTACTTCGACGTGAACGGGCTGGCCGCTGACGGCTTCCTGTCGGACGTGAACCTGCGGGTTGGCCGCCAGTACGTTCACAGCTACACCAACGAGCTGTACACGCTGGGCGCCGTGGCCATGGACGGAGCGACCTTCAACTACGACAGCGACCGCTACCGCTTCGGCGTCTACGCCGGCTCCCGCTCGGGGATCTTCTCGTCCCCCGAAAATCGGCTGGTGACCGGAGGCAGCTTCGGCGCCGCGCTGGGCGAGGGGGCGTACTTCAACTACGACATTCTCTACTACTCGGGCGCCGTCCTGCAGAGCTTCACGATCGAACCGGTCTTCGAGAGTCCGCTGCGCGTGCAGGGGTTCTTCCGGATGGTGGAGGAGCATCCGGTCGACGTGGGGGTCCGGGTCAACTACTACGGCGACCGCTGGGGCGTGAACGCCAACGTCACCGACCGGGTCAGCGACGACGACTTCCGCTACGACATCTGGATCAACTCCCGGGCGACCAACGCCTTCAACCGCGTTCCCCGGCTGTACTTCAACGCCACGCAGCCGTCGTTCCGGCTCAACCTGGACGGCTACCGCCAGCTGTCCTCCTGGCTGACCGTGGGCGGGAGGCTGTGGCTGTACCAGCTGCACGACGAACAGGACCAGGAGGGATTCGAAGCCTCCTTCCAGGACTGGTCGGGCAACGTCGCGATCACTCCCGGAGATCACTGGGAAGTGATCGGCGAGTATCACTGGAGGGACGTGGATCGGGGCAGTACCTTCGACTCCACCGAGTTCGCCGATATCGAATTCGCGGGCGAGACCAACTACCAGGAGTTCATCGGGTCGGTGGGGTACCGCTTCTCCAACCGCCTGCGGGCGTCGGTCGGCACCTACTACCGGCTGTTCGACCTGCAGAACCGGCTCTTCCTGGTGGACGATTCCAAGACCAACGGGGTCTTCGCCAACGTCTTCCTGAAGGTGACGCGCAACGTCGACTTCCGCGTGCTGTACGGAAGCGACAACGACTACGCGGTGTTCAATCCCGACATCGAGCGCCAGAGCGGCGTCCGGATTGGCTTCGACTTTCACAAGTGATCGCTCAGCGAAAAGAGAGTAAAGAGCTATGATGTGGAAAAGAACGATTGCATCGACCGTGGTGTTGGGTCTGGCGCTGCCCTTGCTGCCGGCGCAGGAGGCGAGCCGCGCCAGCCTGCCCGAATTCCATGAAGTGCACGTCAACACGATCGAAATCGAGTGCACCGACTGCCACGCCCTGCCGGACGACCCCGCCCCCGGGATGGAGCTCTCCTTCACCGTGCGGCCGGGACACGACCAGTGCAACATCTGTCACGAGGACGAGTTCGACGAGGGCGAATTCATTGCGCTGTGTCTGACCTGTCACACCAACGACTTCTTCGAACTGGGGAACTTCCCCAGCGGCAACGACTCGATCGGCGACTTCTCGCACGAACGGCACGTGGATCCGCGCGGCCGGGTCGACCGCGTCTCGGGCCAGCGGCTGGACTGCGTCTTCTGCCACCAGGTGGCCGGGGACGGCGGCGCCGGTCTGCCGTCGCATCCGCAGTGCAAGGACTGCCACGCCGGCAGCGGGGCCGCCCCGCCCGTGATTTCGCCCGACGACAACCAGGCCTGCCTGGGCTGCCACGCGCTGGCCCGGATCGACTACACGATCAAGCACCGGCCGGGAGAAATGGAGGCGGCCGGCATGCTGCCCGCCTGGCTGAAGGCCAAGCTGTTGGCGGCGCCCGCCGCGGCCGAGGACCACGAAGACCCCCGGGGGCCCACCTGGAGCGACGTGGTGAAGTTCCCGCACGACAAGCACGTGCAGGAGCGCACCGGCGAGGCCATCAACTGCATGGTCTGCCACCAGGGGGTGCTCACCCGGGCCGGCGTGACCGACTCGGTCACCTATCCCGGCATGAACGAATGCGCCGTGTGCCACAACCAGGCCACGCGGGTGGGCTCGGAAAACACGATGGACGAGTGCAAGATCTGCCACACGGTGATCGACGAGGCGACCGTGCCGGGCCACAAGGGTCACCTCACCTCCATCGCCCATACGCCCAGTTTCTTCGTGAATCATCAGGCTCAGGCCCGGGAAGAAGAGGGGTACTGCACGTACTGCCACGGCCTGGATCTGGCGGCGCCCAACGGATGCGACGAGTGCCACTCGGTGCTGCAGCCCAAGAACCACCGGGCGGCCCGTTTCAGCGAAACGACCCACGGCCGCCTGGCGGCCATGGACCGCGAGAACTGCGCGGTGTGCCACCAGTCGGACTTCTGTATCCGCTGCCACAGCATCGCGCCGCGCAGTCACGCCCCCCTGCCGATCTTCGCGTCGGGCGGGCACCGGCTGCTGGCGGCGATCAACCTGCGCAGTTGCTTCGCCTGCCACACCTTCGAGGATGCGTGCCTGGAGTGCCACGAGCCTGAACTGAGAACCCCCGGCGGGTAGTCCGCCGACAGCCACCAACCGCGGACCCGGCAGGTCGGAGCCGGGTTCGCCGAGGCTCCAGCGGAAGCGCGGTAGCGCGTGTTTTCGGGAGGAGGGACGAGAGCCGGAGTCGGATCGGCCGACCTCGGCACCTCCGTCGGGTGTCCCAAAAAAGGCTATTGACCGTTCCCACGCGGGACGGTTAGTATGCTAGCGGGGACACAGAAAGATGGAGGATTGTAGGTCATGACTTAACGCAGAGGTGAAGCGAAATGCTACCAAGAAGCCGTGCTCCATGGATCGTCTCGATCCTGGCCGCTCTAGCGGTTCTCCTGCTGTTGCAACCCCTGATGGGGCAGACAGTGAGGCGGATCGTCCCACCCCTGGACACCGGAGAAACGCAGCCCTACCTCTCGCCCGAGGAATGCGCCCGGTGCCATCCCCGGCAGTTCCGAGAGAACGCACAGGCCGTGCACTCCGGCTACCGGAACTACAGCCCCACGTTCAACCTGTTGGAAATCTCGTCCAATTTCGCCATCCAGACCGTCAATGCGCTGGACGCGACGACCGAGACCTTCAACAGGACCGAGGAGTCGGAGAACGGGGATCTTCTGTTCCAGACCAATCTCCGCCCGATCTACACCAAGCCCAACTTCGTCACGCTCGATCCTTCCGATCCCAGCGTGAGCGTGAGCAACATGCGGGCGGGATTGTGCGTGGGCTGTCACGGCGGTCACGGTCTGGGCGTGGGAGCCAGGGCGGAAGCCGGACTCAACGTCAACGAATCGAGGGTCAACCGGGACATCCCTACCTGGGATCCCACCGACATCGCCAATCAGGTGACGTTCAACGACCGCGGCCAGCTGGTCGTCACGGGAGCCAACACGCGTCCTCTGCGTGACTTCCACTTCGTGGACGACGCCGGAAACCAGGTGATGCCCGAAGAGTTCGGCGGCTACCCGCCGGCCGGCGCCAGGACCAGCCTGATGGGCTACGGCATCCACTGCGACTACTGCCACAACGCGGTCCAGCCCGACATGGAGCGCAGCCTCCAGGAAGACGGCTTCGCCAACACCTCGCTACGGCTTCTCTACTCCGCCTTCAAGGCGGGGCCCTTTCCGAACGCCTTCCCGCCGCTGGACGATTTCCACGCTTCCACCAGCCGCCGGGAGCGCATCGAGTACATTCGGAGCGGCATGTTCTGCAACGGCTGCCACGACGTCCGCATCCCGACGCCGGACCTCGTGTCGCCGGACAGCACACGGGACGCACCCAACGTGGGCCACTTCCGTCTGGAGAACCTGAGTACGGAGTGGACCATCGGGCCCTACAACAACCCGAGCCAGAATCCCTTCGGATTCGCGGTCCGCTGCCAGGACTGCCACATGTCGCTGTACCCCTACGCGGGCGACAGCACTTACTCGGTGACGGACCCGATCACCGGCGATCAGATCCAGATCACCAGCCCCACTCCGGGCGTCTTCCCGATCAACTTCGCCGCGGAAGGTGAGCGGGGCATCGCGGCCGGCGACTTCGGCACCCGGGGCAACATCCCTCTGCCGCGCCGCAAGGTGGTCACCCATTACTTCACCGGGATCGACGTACCGCTGCTGTACGACAGCGAGATGAAAGCCTTCCTGAACGACGCCGAGCTGCGGCCGGAGACCACGGACTACGCCCGGCGGGCCGGCTATTTCGAAATCGCCGATCTGCTGGCGCCCCCCGGGCAGGAACTCAACGTCCCCATGCCGGACGACGTGTTCGCCAACTTCCCGGAGGACGTGGTCGACGAGCACGGCATTCCGCTCAACCTGCGCAAGCGCCGTGACGACCTGGCTCGGGCGGCGGTTCGCATCGACGTCGACCGGAGCGATCCGGAAGCCGCGCTGGGGCACGACTACACCGTGCGCCTCAGGGCGACGGCTCTGACGGGGCACCGGCTGCCGGCCGGCTTCTCGCAGGAGCGCGGCGTATGGGTGCAGCTGACCGTGGCCGCGGACCGCGCGGACGGGGAGGGTGAGGTGGTCCTCTACCAGTCCGGTTACCTGGTGGACAAACCCCATCCGGAGACCAACGAACTGGAGCCGGACGGCAACTTCCACGACGAAGACCAGGAGCACCTCGAGGCCATCGTGAATCCCTTCACGCACGACAACGAGGTCTTCCAGCTGGGTCCGGACAACGGCCCCCACGCCCGGATCTTCGAAGGCGTGCAGCACGGTCTGGTGTTCTTCCGCAACGAGCTGGTCCGGATCTACGGCCCGCGCGTGGTGGAAGGCACTTTCCACGGCGTACCCTTCCGGCACGAGTCGGAAGTCCCGAGGCTGAACCGGCGTCATCCGCGGACTTTCGAGCCGCTGACGCACGTTCTCGAAGAAGAGACGTTCAGCGCCGGCCTGACGAGCTTCGTCGACAACTGGCGCTCGCTGCCGCCTCTGGTGCCGCGGCATTACCGTTACGAAATCCACCTGCCGTCGGCGGAAGAACTCCACGAGTTCGGGATGGAGGTGCAAGGTCCGCTCAAGATTCGGGCCGCCGTCCACTTCCAGCACTTCCCGCCGCTGTTCCTGCGCTTCCTGGCGCGGGTGGGTGGCGCCTACGTCGAGAAGAACCTCAACAACAGCCCGGTGCTGGCCCTGTTCGAGGGTCTGCGGGGTCCGGCCGACCGGAACCTCAACATGTGGACCGAGCAGCGCATCGACGACCTGTTGAGGATCGTCTTCGACATCGCCGAAGCGGAAATCACCGTGCCACTGGAGCAGGAGTAACGGAGGATTCTAATGAAATCACTACTTTGGAAAGCCATCGTTGGAGTCCTGGCCGTGGCGGCGGTGACCGTGTTCGCCCTCGTACGGCCGGACGAATCGGGGGCGATCGCCTCGCCCCAGTCTTATCCTCCCCTTCACGCCGGCATCGGCAGCCCCGGGTCGGTGATCCTGGAGGGCGAGCAACACGAAAACCCACCCTTCTTCGCCATCGTGCGGAGCGACTGGCTGACGCTGGGCATCGAAGAGCCCCGCACCGCCTGGGAGTTCGTGCAGCGCGGCATCCACTTCCAGGACGACCTGGAGGACGAGGAAGCCGCCCGGCTGGACTACGAGCACGCCCTGGAGCTGCTCGAGCACATCGCCGAGGAGACGGGTGACATCACCCTTCCGGAGCGGCTGCTGCAGGCGCACTTCCGGCTGGGTCCCATCTACCTGCACCGTCACGAGTACGAGCTGGCCATCGAGCACTTCGAGGTCATCCTTGCGGAGAACCCCGAGGCCGAGGGCCCCAACCTCGAAATCGCGCTGGCCTTCGAGGGACTGGCCGAGGAGGCACTGCACGAGGGCGACCTCGTCCACGCCCAGGAGTACTTCCAGGAGGCCTGGGGACACTTCGTGCTGGAGGAGAACAACGCGCCCAACAGCCAGCTCCTCCTCTACGACATCGGTGAGTTCCTGCTGCTGCCGGAAGTGCCCGACCTGTTCGAGGTCGTGCAGGTAGATCCCACGCACGTGGAGTTGGTGCGCGACGAAAACGGCGACCCGGTCCTGCTGGACAAGGAAGCCAAGGCTCTGGAAGCCTTCCAGCGTTACCTGGAGCGGGCCGTGGAGCACTGCGACACGTACCCCATCCGCATCCTGGAAGTGGACAAGAAGGCCAGAGAGCTGGGCGGTCCGGGCAATGCGCTGGCTCTTAGCAACTGCGTCACCGAACGAGCGCGTATCCTCTAGAAAAAAATTCCCGAATCCCGGGGAATAGCCTGCAACTATTCCCCGGGCCTCGCCTCCTACTCTTCAGCGTGGTTTTTCTAAG
Source organism: Acidobacteriota bacterium (assembly GCA_041578395.1). GTDB lineage: Bacteria > Acidobacteriota > UBA6911 > RPQK01 > JANQFM01 > JBFGHG01. The sequence continues at coordinate 4,836 of JBFGHG010000010.1, read as the reverse complement.
GGGAATGCACTAACCGCTCATACCGAGGAGGATGATTATGAAGAACCTGACTCGACTAATGGTGGCCGTTGCTCTGTTCCTTGTGGCCGCCGTCGTGGTGGCGGGACTCAGCTTCGAGCCCAACGCCTATGCGACCAAGGAGCTGTACAAGGCCGCCAAGGACATGTACGGCAAGGACGTCAAGGGCTGCAAGCACTGCCACGTGAAGGCGCTGCCCAAAGAGGGCTCGGCCGACCTGAACGAGGTGGGCGACTGGCTGGTGACGCAGAAGGACGAAAAGGGCGCGGACGACATCGACGTTTCCTGGTTGAAAGAGTACAAGCCCACTTCCTGAGGACGAAGCTTCGAAGCTTCGCCTGACGCGAAAAAACACGCTTTTTCCAAGAGGGCCTGCGGGCCCTCTTGCCGTTCTTCCCCTCCGCCATCCGAGCCCGGCACCCCCTGTCCGGGAACCCCTTCCACGGTCGCGCCAAACTCCCCGAAAAGCTGCTGTCTTACCGATTGCGATTGGCTTTTTCGGGGTTTATACTCGAACGGTCGGTTGCTAGAATTGCCGTTGTCTTCGAAACGCGCCGAGGGCGTCCCGAGACGGCCCGCTGGAGACAATCACGACGGCCCTGCGGACGGGGAGAATCGTCGAAGCTGCCACTGATCGGTTCCGGGTAAGAAATCCCGATCGACGAAGGGGTCCACATGGAGAAAGACTTCCGTCTCCAGCTAAGGTTTTGGGGGGTGCGGGGCTCGACGCCGACGCCTCAGATCGAGAATCTCAGTTACGGAGGGAACACTTCCTGCCTGGAGATTCGGCTCCCCAACGACGAAGTTTTCATCTTCGATGCCGGGACCGGGATTCGAAATCTGGGCTTGTCGCTGGTCAAGGAGTTCAAGGACAAGAAGCTGCATCTGAACGTGTTCTTGACTCACTTTCACTGGGATCACATTCAGGGGATCCCGTTTTTCGCGCCGCTGTACAACCCCGAGAACAAAGTCGTCTTTCATTCCTTCCGCTCGGTCACGGACCTGGAGGGGATGCTGCGCGGCCAGATGACCGCGCCCTACTTTCCCGTCAGCTTCGAATTCCTGCCGGCCCAGACCGAATTCGTGGAGGTCGGCCACGAGCCCCTGAAGTACGACGATCTGACGGTCTCGCCCTTTCCCCTCAACCATCCGCAGTCGGCCATCGGCTACCGGATCGAGCGCAACGGCGCCTGCTTCGTCTACGCCAGCGACCTGGAGCACGGACACGAGAAGCTCGACAAGGTGGTCCGCGAGTACGCCACCAACGCCGACATCCTCATCTACGACGCCCAGTACACGCCCGAGGAGTACAAGGCCCACGTAGGCTGGGGGCACAGTACCTGGCTGGAGGGCTCCAACGTGGCGCGCGACGCCAAGGCCAATCAGCTGGTCCTTTTCCACCACGACCCCGCCCACTCCGACCAGATGTTCTTCAACATCGTGCAGGAAGCCCGGCTTCATTTCGGGAACACGCTGGGGGCCAAAGAGGGGGCCTACTTCATCCTCTGATTTCAGATTCGGATTTGCCGGCTGGAAGTTGACTAGAAGTCCAGCTTCACGCCAAACCTGACCGAACGGGGTTCCTGCTGCAGGTCGTACGAGCTGCCGAAGGCGGGGGACTCGAGGATCCGGACCGGGATTCCGAAGCTTTGGTGGCCGAAGAGGTTGAAGACCTCGGCGCGGAAGTGCAGCGAGACCGATTCGTTGAGCGTGAAGCGGCGGCTCAGGGCCAGGTCGAGGGTGGCGATCCCGTCGGCGCGGAAGGTGTTGCGTCCCACCCGGCCGTTTTCGCCCAGCGGGGCCAGCAGGTCCAGGGGCTCGACCTGGGGGGAGAGCCGCAGGGGGTTGGGGCTGTCCGGGTGGACGCTCACCCCCTCGAGGCTGTCCAGCCGGTCGGTCAGGTTGCCGTCCCCGTTCCGGTCACGGGCCGTGTTGACGGTGAAGGGCTGGCCGCTGTCGAACTCGCCGATTCCCGCCAGCCGCCAGCCCCGCAGCGGCAGCGGCAGGCGCTCCCCGGGGAGGTCCCAGACGAAGTAGAGGCTGACCCGGTGACGGGCGTCGAAGCTGGCCGCACCACGTTCCAGGAAGCGGGCCCGGCCGTCCTGGGGCAGCGAAAAGAACCCCCGGCCGTCGAAGGGGTCCGAAACTTCGTCCAGGGCATGCGACCAGGTCCAGTGCGCCTGGAACTCCAGCCCCCGGCTGAAACGCCTCTCCACTCCCAGCTGCAGCGAGTGATAGCTCGAACTGGCGGAGTTCTCGAAAATGCGGATCGAGCCCAGGCCCTCCCTGGGGCGGCGCCCCAGGTCGAAGGGAACCGACGGAGAGCGCTCGGTGATGAAGATCCCTCCGGGATTGACCAGGTAAAAGATGAAGGGCGTGGTCGCCAGGCCTCCGTTGGGGGTCGAAAAGCGGGTCAGACGGCGGCCCTGGCTGCCCACGTACTCCAGCGAGGTGAGCCAGTCCGAACCCCACTGCCGCTGCAGCGAGAAGACGTAGTGCTGCGCATAGCTCCGCTTCAGGTCCCGCTCCGGCAGGGTGAAGGCCAGGCCGTTGGGGGACAGCGCAACCCGGGTGGTGGCCTGAGTGAAGAGCGTCCCGGTGGCGGCCGGGAACCGGTCGCCCCGCAGGTTGAGGACGTTCAGGCTTCCCGGGGCGATCAGCGGCGGCCCCTCGGGCCCGAAGCTGAAGAACTGGGGGTGAGGCAGCAGGCGGCCTCCCAGGGGCTCGAAGTTGGGGCTCAGGTTCAGGGGAATGAAGTCGGGAAAGACGTTGCGCGACTGGCTGGTCACGGCCCCCAGAAAACTGTCGTAGGACAGGCCGTACCCGGCGCGGACGACGGTGTGGCCCCGCCCCCACGGATCCCAGGCGAAACCGATGCGGGGTGCGAAGTCGGTGCGCCGCTCCCGGTAGATCTGCCGGCGCCCGCCCAGGAAATCGGCCAGACTTGCGACTGCGCGGGCGAAGCTGGTGTTGGCCACGCAGATGCCGGCTTCCTCCGGCGTGGTGTCCGGGGGAGGTCCTGCGAGGATGTCCTGACAGCGCTGGCTTCCGGCTGCCGGCGACTGCTGCGGAAAGTCTCCCAGCCCGACCCCGAGCGTGTTTTCGATGCGCCGGTTGCGCTCGGCGGGGGGAGGCTGCAGCTCGTAGCGCAGTCCAAGGTTGAGGGTGAAGTTGGGGGCCACTCGCCACTCGTCCTGCACGAAGAAGTCGTACTGCGAGATGTTCAGGCCGATGGTGGAGTCGGGATCCGCCCGCCCGCTGATCGTCTGGAAGAACCCGGCCGGCGCCCCCAGCGCGGCCAGATCGGTCCCCCGGGCGAAGCCGCCCTCCAGGTCGACCGGACAGCTGCCGTTTCCAATGCAGAGGCGGCTCAATTCGCCGAAACCGAACAGCACCAGCGGCCGGGCGTTGCGGTCCGAGAAGCTGTTGAGCTGGGAGCGGCGGAAGTCGATCCCGAACTTCAGGGTGTGCCGCTCGCCCGAGAGGGTGTAGAAGTCGCTCAGCTGAAAGGTATTGCTGACCCGTCCCTGCGGGAAGTTGAAGACGTCGATCCCCCGGGTGCTGTAGGGAGCGATGGTGAGCTGCCCGATCGGTCCGGTGGTGCCGAAGGGACCGAACGTCCCGTAGGAGGTCTCGATGGGCCTCCCGAAGTTGGGAATGCCCGCCAGCAGGTCCGGGACAGGCACCAGCGCGGGCGAGCCGAAGATCAGGGGGCTGCCGCGCCCCGGCGGGAAGCTCAGGTTGGTGCGCCCGTACGAGAACCGCAGGGCGTTGCCCCGCCCCGGCGCCGAGCTGTTGAGAAAGAGCGAGAGGTTCTGGGTGCGCGTGTCCGTCCCCAACGCCGAGTGAAAGGCGTCGCTGGTGAAGGGCAGGCGGGAGTCGTCGTCGGTGAAGTTGTAGCGGGCGGTGAGACTGTGCGCCGCCCAGGGGTACCAGTCGAACTTCGTGGAGAAGACGGTGCCCTCCTGCCGGCTGGCCTGCACCTGGGAATAGGTGTTTTCCCCGAACGGCCCGCCCGGGTTGTTGGGGAGTGGGTAGAGGCTGAAGACGCCCTCTCCCGCCAGGGCCGAGTAGAGGTCCCGGGTGGTGCCGATCCCGATGTTCCGCTCGAAGAAGAAGTCCCCCAGCTCCTCGATCGGCACGAAGCCCGCGCGGCGCTGCAGGCCCCGCTGCCGGGCGGAGGGAACCACGAAATGGCCCAGCCGCAGCGAGTCGCTCTCCTGCCGCTCGATCGAACCGAAGAAGAACAGCTTTTCCCCCACCAGCGGAGCGCCCAGCACGCCCCCGATCAGCTGCCGCTCGAAATCGCTGTCGCTGTAGCTGCCCCCGTTCAGGTCCCCCTCGTTGACGGAGTCGCGAAACGGCTGGTCGAAAAACCCCCGGGCGTGCAGCGCGTGGTGGTCGAAGATCCCGTACACCTGGCCGTGCGGCTGCGAGCGTCCCGACCGCGACACGGCGTTGACCATCGAACCGGAGTTGCGGCCGAACTCCGCCGCAAACCCCGCGGTGACCACCTGGAATTCCTGCACGCTCTCGTTGTTCTGCGGCACCAGCGAGACGAAGCCCTGGCGGCGCACCCCGATGTCCTCGTCGTTGTTGTCCGAGCCGTCGATGGTGAAGTTGTTGCTGCGGCCCCGCTGGCCGTTGACCGAGAACTGGCCCGCCGTCCCCACGCTGATGCCCACCGCCGGCCCTTCGCCCCCCGAGAAGGGGACGCGGAAGACACCGGGCGAGAGGAAGGCCAGCTGGTCGAAGGAGCGCACGCCCCGCAGCGGGAGCGCCTCCAGCACGCTGGCGTCGTAGTTGGCGCTGATGGCG
>JBFGHG010000009.1:0-14075 GCA_041578395.1 Acidobacteriota bacterium | reverse complement strand
GTGCGGGTCTCCACCATCGAGGTCAGCTCCAACTTCTTCGACGTCCTGGGGATCTATCCGGTCGTCGGCAACACCTTCGAATCTCCGCCGGATCTGTACGGCGACGAGAACCACGTCATGATCAGCCACCGCCTCTGGCAGAGCCGCTACGGGGGGGACCCGAGCGTGGTAGGCCGGACCCTGCAGCTCAACTCCCGTCCCTACCTGGTGGTGGGGGTGATGCCCCCCGGTTTTCAGTTCCCCGGCGAGACCGACGTGTGGCAGCGTCTCAACTGGAACATAGCCAACCACAGCCGCTACGCGCACTTCATGGAGTCGGTGGCGCGCCTCCAGCCCGGCGTCACGCTGGAGCAGGCCAACCGGGAGCTGGGGGCGCTCGCCTCCCGGCTGGAAGCGGAGTATCCCGAGAGCAACACCGGCTGGAGCGCCGGCGTCTACGGCCTGCACCGGGAGATCGTGGGCATCTTTCACGAGGGCCTGCTGGTGCTCTTCGGGGCCGTGGGCCTGCTGCTGTTGCTGGCCTGCGCCAACGTGGCCAACATGCTGCTGGCACGCGGCAGCGCCCGGCACCGGGAGCTGGCGGTCCGTACCGCCCTGGGCGCCGGCCGGGGACGGATCGTCCGTCTGCTGCTGACCGAGAGCCTGACGCTGGGCCTGGCCGGCGGGCTGCTGGGGTTGGCGCTGGCCTGGGCGGGAGTACGTCTGTTGCTCGCCTCCCGGCTGATCGACATCCCGCGCCTGGCGGGGGCGGCCCTGGACTGGAGGGTGCTGCTGTTCGCGCTGGGCGTGGCGGTTTTGACTTCGCTGCTGTTCGGGCTGGCTCCCGCCCTGCAGCTGTCGGGCCTGGACCTGAACGACACCCTGAAGGAAGCCGGCCGCAGCGGGCAGGCGAGCGCGGCGGGAGGGCGCCTGCGGGGGACGCTGGTGGTCTTCGAGGTGGCCCTCTCCGTGGTGCTGCTGGTCGGTTCCGGCCTGCTGGTCCGCAGTTTCTGGGAACTCTCCCGCGAGGACCCCGGCTTCGACCCGGCGGGGATCTACACGCTCAACCTGGAGGTCCCCAGCCCCCGCGACCGCGACCAGTGGCCGCGCATCTCCACCTTCTTCCGGCAGCTGCAGGAGAACCTGAGGGCCCATCCGGCCGTCTCCGACGCTTCGGCCGTGAACTTCCTCCCGCTCGAGCCGGGCTGGCGCATCCCCTTCTGGGTGAAGGACCGTCCCGCGGTGCGCCAGCAGGAGGAGCCGGAGGCGCAGTACGTGACCGTGCTGCCGGGTTACTTCCGCCTGATGGGGATTCCGCTGCTGGCGGGCCGCGACTTCGACTCCCGCGACCACGCCGGCGCTCCCGGCGCGGTGATCGTCAACCGCGAGCTGGCCCGCCGGATCTGGCCGGGCGGGGAGGCGGTGGGCGAGACCCTGCTGTCGCGCACCAACGGCATCGGGCCGCTGGGCCGGGTGATCAAGTCGGGCGAACTGGAGTTCCAGGTGATCGGGGTGGTGGACGACACCAAGAACAACACCCTGCAGCGGGAGCCCGAGCCCGCAGTCTACTTCAGCAACGAACAGTTCCCCTACAAGAACCACAACCTGGTGCTGCGGGGCGAGGGGAGCGCGGCCGCCCTCAGCCGGATCGTCCGCGAGGAGGTCCGCCGCCTGGACGCCGGCCTGCCGGTGCCCGAGTCGCGCGCCCTGGAGTCGGTCCTCTCGGACGCCACCGCCCGTTCCCGTTTCGTGATGCTGCTGATGTGCGGCTTCGCCACGCTGGCGCTGATTCTGGCCGCGCTGGGCATCTACGGCGTCCTCTCCTACGCCGTCAGCCAGCGCACCCGCGAGATCGGCATCCGCATGGCCCTGGGCGCCGGCCCGGTGCGGGTGAGGCGGCTGGTGGTGGGCCAGGGCTTCAGCCTGGTCCTGGTGGGAGCCGTGCTGGGCCTGGGTGCCGCCTGGGCGCTGACCCGGATCGTCTCCTTCTCCGGCCTCCTCTACAAAGTCCCCGCCGGCGACTTGGTCGCGTTCTCGGCCGCCCTGGCGGTCCTGCTCGCCACCGCCCTGACCGCCTGCTACGCCCCCGCCCGCCGAGCGTCGAACGTCGACCCGGTAGTGGCATTGCGCACGGAGCAATAACCCCGAGAGTCAGCCGTTTCGCGCCTCGAGCGTCCCAGCCCGGCGAGGCGCCAAACTCATTGAAAATTGAAGATTGAAAATTTACTCGAGATTTGAGATTTGACAGTTTGAGATGTAGCGCAGCTTTCGCGCCTCACTCACACTGGACTGCGGCGAGCGTAGACCGGCCCACCTCCGCCTCCGGCTCTAAATTGAGCTCCACCCTCAACCACCACCGCGGCTTGTCCACGATCCGAATCGGCACCCCCTCGTACCTCCCCTCTGTCGGCACCCACAGCACGAACTCGTGGTCCTCGCCGGTGGCCTCCTTGCGGATCACCATGCGGATGCGGGCCACGTTCCGGTACGTCTGTGACGAGCCGTCGGCCAGGGGCAGGTCGAAGGACTTCTCCAGGTCGACGTCCTTGACGCGCAGGCGGTAGAGGTTGGCGTTGTAGACGTACGGCACCCAGGGGCGGAAGCGGCGGAAGTTCCCCTCCCCGCCGTGCCGCTCGAGGACGCGGCCGATCAGATAGCGGACCCCGGTCAGGAAGCCGAAGGGCGACTGGTAGTCCTTTGCATTGTCCAGCCGCTTGAACTTGTCCGGCTTGGCCCCCTGGCGCAGCCGCTCCTGGTAGCTGCAGTGGACCGGGGAGGCGTTGCGGAAGTCGAAGTCCCCCGCGGCGGCGAAGGTGCGGATCTCGGACACCGCGCCGGACTGCTCGACGATGCTGCGGATGCCGTCGTACCAGAAGACGTCGTCCTGGCGGGCTGCCTCGTTGGCCTGCACTTCGTCGAGGCTCTCTTCCTTGGAATGCTTGAGGAATCCCTCGAATACGCTGCGCGCCAGCGCGGGAGCGGGGCTGCCGGTGCGCTTTCGCCACTGGCCGGTCTCGGTGCCGTACCCCCAGCGGTTGATGCCGCCGGGCACCCTCTCCGGGTTGGAGCCGAACAGGACCTCGATTTGCTCGGTCCACCCCCCGGCCGGCTCCGGCTCGCGCCCCACCGCGATGTGGCCGCCCCCCACGTCGTCCTTCCCCACCCAGAAAAAGAGCAGCCGCACCTTCCCTTTCATCCGGTAGCGGTAGACGTCCAGCCGGGGGGAGGGAGAGTCCTCGCCGGAAGCGGCCGCCCCGGGCGGCCACGCCAATCCGGCCGTCAACAGAACCAGCAGTGCGAAGCGGAAGAATCGCTGCATGGAAGACAGGATACCGTTTTTCGTCAGGCTTCGACGGTCGGGCCGGGGACGTCCGCTCCCGCCGGCGGCATCCCGGCCGTCTGGAAGAGGCCCATCCGCCACAACCGTTCCGCCTCGCCGGCGGCTTCGGGCGTGTCGACGTCGATCCAGCGGCGGTGCCCGATGTCGCGCGTGAGCACCTGAGAGCGGCGGGCCAACTCGGCGATCCCACCGCTGAGCGACTCCTCGCCCGCCCGGATGCTGGCGTCCATGGCCGGGAAGACGTCCGGGGTGAGGGCGAACATCCCGGTGTCGATGGCGTCGAACGTCTCCAGGTCTTTCCCCAGGCGCGAGAGTGCGCCGTTGCGGCGCTGGACCTTGGTGGCGTCCTCCAGGTCGAAGATCTTGTCCAGTTTCGAATCCACCGCCAGCAGACCCCCTTCTTCGGGCGCCCCCTGGCGCAGCACCATCCGCAGGGACTCGGCCTGGAACAGGTGGTCGGACATCAGCAGCAGGAAGGGATCGTCCAGCTTCCCGGCCGCGCACTGGAGCGAGACGCCGTTGGGACGCTCGTATCCCGGGTTGTGCAGCAGCTCCACCAGGCCGGCGAAAGGCCCCTGCTCCAGGTGCCGGCGGATCTCCTCAGCGCGGAATCCCACCACCACGAAGACCTTGCCGATCCCGGCCGACTCGAGGTGGCTCAGGATGTGGTCGATCATGGGGCGATGCGCGATGGGCGTGAGCGGCTTGGGAAGTCCTCCCGGGGCCACCATGCGCCGACCGTTTCCGGCGGCCAGAATCACAGCTCGTTGGATTGCACGATGCCGGCTCTTTGTCAAATCTGCTCTCCCCTGATTTCGAGAAGAGGCCCGGCCGGCGTGCTCGGCAACACCACGCACCCCCCTCCGGCCCCCGATCCTTTCCATCCTTCAGTCGCGTCGTTTCTACTGCCGCCTCCAAGCGGGAGACCGGCATCCCTTCGGGCGTTGCGCCACTTCGGTTCGGGGAAGTGTAGACGGAGTGTTTCGGCGAAGTCAACGTTGCAGGCGTCCATCCTTCCCTCATTCCCGAAGTTTCGCGCTCAGTAGAGAAGAAAGTCCCGCCGCCGCTCGGCGAACTCGTCCAGCGCGCCCTTCCAGCCGTCTTCCAACTGCCGGGTGTCGGCGCCCGCTTCCACGGCGCGCCGCACAGTGTCGGTGCCGCACAGCACGTCGAAGGGTAGTTTCTCGAACTCGTACTCGTAGGGAGGATCGGACCAGCAGAAGCGCTCCCCGCCCTGCCGCCGGTACTCCTGCAGCAGACGCAGCGCCGTCCGCACGGGGCGGAAGTCGCGCCGCGAGGTGACGTGGACCTGCAAACCGCCCACCATCCTGCCGCTCCACTTGTGGAAGGTCGGGATGAACCAGGCGGGTCGCGCCACGGCGCCTTTCAGAGGGCCGAGGCGTGAGCAGGCCTCCCGGGGGTCGAACCAGGGCGCCCCGCTCAGTTCGAACGGCCGCGTGGTGCCGCGGCCCTCCGAGAGGTTGGTGCCTTCCAGCAGGACCATCCCCGGAAAGACCAGCGCGGTCTCCAGCGACGGCATGTTGGGGGAGGGCATCACCCAGGGGAGGCCCGTCTCGTCGAAGAACTGCTCCCGCTGCCAGCCCTGCATGGGGACCACCTCGAGGCGGCAGCCGATCCCCATCTCCCGGTTGAAATAGCCGGCCAGCTCCCCGACCGTCATGCCGTGGCGCAGCGGCAGCGGGTAGAGCCCCACGAAGGAGGAGAACTCCGGGTCGAGTACGGGGCCTTCCATGTCCAGGCCGTTGATCGGGTTGGGCCGGTCCAGCACCACGACCCGCTTGCCGTGGTCGCGGCAGGCCTGCATCGCCAGCGCCAGCGTCCAGACGAAGGTGTACACGCGCGTCCCCACGTCCGGGACGTCGAACACCAGCACGTCCACCTCTTCGAGCATCTCCGGAGTGGGGCGCCGGCTCTCCCCGTAGAGGCTGTGCACCGGCAGTCCGGTGGCGGGGTCGCGGTAGCCCTCCCACTCGATCATGTTGTCCTGGGTCTCCCCCCGGGCGCCGTGCTGGGGACCGAAGACGGCGCGCAGGTCGACGTCCGGATGCCAGTGAAAAAGGTCCACCAGGTGGCGGTAGCGCGAGTCGACCGAGGCCGGGTTGGCGATCACCCCCACCCTCTCGCCCCGCAGGTGGCGGGCGGGGGCTTCCAGGATCGACTCCAGCCCCGTGACTACCGGCATTCCGGGCTGGACCCCCGCACGCCGGCCGGGACCGGGTAGAAGCGAAGCGGCCGGGGAGCCTCGATCAGGCCCAGTTCGCCGGCCAGCTGGAAGAACGTCTCGAGCCCCCGCAGGTTTTCGCCGTCCAGGCCGTAGTCGAGGTGTTCGCGCAGGTAGACTTCGACCTCCTCCCGGGGCAGCCCCAGCCGCTCCGAGTAGCTGCGGGCGATGCCGTCCAGCTGCTCCAGGCCCTCCCGGCGCGACGCGTAAAAGACCGAGGCTGCCTCTCCCAGCTCGACGCCCGCCCGCACCGCCCACACCGCGAAGACGAAGGGCAGTCCGGTGAAGCGGTTCCACTCCGCCGCCAGGTCGACCACGTGCAACGGGCGGTTGGGGACGCGCAGGGCGGGATTGCCGATGATCAGGGCGGCGTCGTACTTCTCCAGCATCTCGGCCGGTTCCGGGCGGTGGGGTTCGAAGACGATCTCGTCGCGCCGGTAGAACGTGCGCAGGATGATCTCGAGCAGGGCCGCCGAGGTGCGGCTCGAGGTGTCCACCGCCACCCGCCGAACCTCGAGCAGAGGCTTGCTGCAGACGAAGAGCACGCTGCGCACCTCCCGCTTGGAGGAGATGGAGATCTCCGGCAGCACCCGCAGCCCGCCGATGCGCTGGTACTCGATGACGGGGATCAGCCCCACGTCCGCCTGGCCGGACTCCAGGTGCCGGGCGCATTCGGAGGGAACGTCGAAGAGCAGCTGGAAGGTGTCGCGGTAGCTCCCCTGCAGGAACCCCCAGCCGAGTGGCACCGAGTTGAGAAAGTTGATGAAGGACACTCGAAACTTCATGACTGCCGGCGGGACGGCCCGCTCCAACCAGGAATTTTCGCACATTTCGGCGCTCGGACGTAGTGGATAGAGGCGATGAGAGAAGAGACGCTGGCAGCCTTGACGCTGCACTGGACGCCGCGGCTGGGGCGCCGAAGCCTGCGGCGGCTGCTGGAGAGGTTGGGTTCTCCGGTCGAGGTCCTGCGGCAGGCGGAGCGCCGGGGGCGCCGCTGGGGGCTCCCGGAAAAAGCTCGGGCCAGCCTTCGCAGCGGACGTTCGCGGCGGCAGGCCGAGGCCGATGCCGGGGACTGCCGGCGGGCCGGGATTCGGATCCTCTCGCCCTGGGAACCGGACTACCCTGCGCTGCTGGCGGCGATTCACGACCCGCCGCTGGTGCTCTATCTGCTGGGGGAGCCAAAAACCCTGTCGCTTCCCTGCGTCTCGATGGTGGGTTCGCGGCGCTGCTCGGTCTACGGCCGGCAGGTGGCCTTCCGGCTGGCGGCGGAGCTGGCGGCGCTGGGACTGTGCGTCGTCAGCGGGATGGCGCGGGGCGTGGACACCGAGGCCCACCGGGGAGCGCTGGACGCGGACGGGGCCACGGCGGTGGTGCTGGGCAGCGGGGTGGACGTCCCGTATCCCCGCGAGAACCGCCCGCTCTACGAGCAGATCCGGGAACGCGGCTGCCTGCTGAGCGAGTTTCCCCGCGGCGCCTTCCCGGCGCCCCGGAACTTCCCGGTCCGCAACCGCGTCATCAGTGGACTCAGCCTGGGGACGCTGGTGGTGGAGGGGGCCGAGTCCTCGGGATCGTTGATCACGGCGAGGCTGGCGCTGGAACAGGACCGGGAACTGTGGGCGGTGCCGGGTCCGATCACCAGCCGCACCAGCCACGGCCCGAACCGGCTGATCCAGCAGGGGGCCGTGGCGGTGATGGAGGCGCAGGACGTCCTGGAGGCTCTACCCCTGCACGTCCTCGAGGCGTTGCGCGAATCGCGCCCGCCGCCGCCCGGGAGCCGGCCGGAGACCGGTGCTCAGGACGCGGGAGCAGGCGGGCAGGAGCGCAAACTGCTTGATCGGCTGGCGGTCGATCGGGGCAAGCACCCGGACGAACTGCTGGAGGAAACCGGACTCGATCCGGCCCGGCTGGGCGAACTGCTGCTGCGGCTGGAGCTGAGCGGCGAGGTGCTGCAACTGCCCGGCAATCAGTATTGCCGGAAACTGGAGATGAAACGCTGAGCACGAATCCCCGTCTCTGGTATGTGCTATACAGAGGGGTCTCGGGCCGTCGGTCCGAAGCCGCGCCGGCAGCTTGAGGGCCGGCCACCGGAAAAGGGAAGTTATGTCGAAGTCAATGGTGATCGTGGAATCGCCCGCCAAGGCGCGGACGATTGGAAAATACCTGGGCAAGGACTTCACCGTGAAGGCCTGTGCGGGGCACATCAAGGATCTCCCCAAGAAGGCCCTGGGGGTGGACGTGGAACACGACTTCCAGCCCACCTACCGGATCATTTCTGGCAAGGAGAAGATCGTGCGCGACCTCAAGAAGGTGGCCGCGCGCAGCGAGGCGATCTTCCTGGCGGCCGACCCCGACCGGGAAGGAGAGGCCATCTGCCAGCACCTGGCCGAGGAACTGGCGCCGGGGCGCAAGCGGCCCATCCACCGGGTGCTCTTCAACGAGATCACCAAGAACGCCATCCTGCAGGCCTTCGAAGAACCCTCCTCGATCAACCAGGACAAGGTGGCCGCCCAGCAGGCGCGGCGCATCCTGGACCGCCTGGTCGGCTACAAGGTGAGCCCCCTGCTCTGGCAGAAGGTGCGCCGGGGGCTGTCGGCCGGTCGCGTGCAGTCGGTGGCCCTGCGGCTGATCGTCGACCGGGAGCGGGAGATCCGCGCCTTCGTCAGTGAGGAATACTGGAACTTCCTGGCCAAGCTGCGGGCCGGCACTCCCCCGCCCTTCAGCGCCAAGGCGATCAAGCTGGACGGCAAGAAGTTCAAGGTGGGCAATCAGGAAGAGGCCGACGAGCTGCTCGCCCAGCTTCGAGCGGGCCAGTTCGTGGTGGCCGGGGTAAAGCGCAAGGAGCGCCGCCGCAACCCCGTCCCTCCGTTCGTGACCAGCACTCTGCAGCAGGAAGCCTCCCGCAAGCTGCGCTTTTCGGTGCGCCGCACCATGGTGGTGGCGCAGCGGCTCTACGAAGGCAAGGAGCTGGGGTCGGAAGGGGGCGTGGGGCTGATCACCTACATGCGGACCGACTCCAACCGCGTCTCCCCGACCGCCCTGGGCGAAGTGCGGGCCTACGTGGCGGACACCTACGGAAAGCCCTACCTGCCCGCCAGGCCGCGCGCCTACCGCGCCAAGAAGGGGGCTCAGGACGCCCACGAGGCGATCCGGCCGACCTCGGTGGACCGGCGTCCGGACGACCTCAAGGCCTACCTGGACCGCGACGAATTCCGGCTCTACGACCTGATCTGGAAGCGTTTCGTGGCCTCGCAGATGAACCCGGCGCTGTTCGACCAGACCGAGATCGACATCGACGCTCCCCGCACGCTCTTCCGGTCGGTGGGTTCGATTCAGAAGTTCGACGGCTTCCTGAAGGTCTACCAGGAGGGGAAAGACGACGCCGAGGCGGAGACGGACGCCGAAGGGGAGGGGAGCGTCCTGCCCGAGGTCAAAAAAGGGGAAGTCCTGGACGTGAAGTCCATCCTGCCGGAGCAGAAGTTCACCCAGCCGCCTGCCCGCTACTCCGAGGCGACTCTGGTCAAGGCCCTGGAGGAGCGGGGGATCGGCCGGCCCTCCACCTATTCGCAGATCATCTCGGTGATTCAGGACCGGGAGTACGCGGCGCGGCAGGAGGGCCGTTTCGTTCCCACCGAGATCGGCGAAGTCGTCTGCGAGCTGCTGGTGACCAACTTCGAGGAGATCTTCGACTACGACTACACCGCCAAGCTGGAGCGGGACCTGGACGAGATCGAGCAGGGCAAGGAGAACTGGATCGAGGCGCTGCGGGAGTTCTATGTCGAGTTCTCGCGCGAGCTGGAGCAGGCCCGTCACGCCATGAAGGACCTCAAGCGGGAAGAGAAGCCGGCCGGGTTCTCCTGCGACAAGTGCGGGTCGGAAATGGTGATCAAGTGGGGACGCTTCGGGCGTTTCATCGCCTGCAGCAACTACCCCGACTGCAAGAACACCATGCAGATGCCCCGCGAGAACGGGGACGAAGAAGCGGACAAACCGGAACTGGACGCCGAGCCGTGCGAGAAGTGCGGCCGGGAGATGGTCCTCAAGAAGGGCCGCTACGGCGAATTCCTGGCCTGCTCCGGGTACCCGGAGTGCAAGAACACGCGCAAGATGGTGCAGGTCAACGGCAAGACCGAGGTGGTGCGCGACCAGATCCTGGAGGAGGAATGCCCCCGCTGCAGCTCCAAGCTGGCGCTCAAGCGCGGACGCTTCGGGGAGTTCACCGCCTGCAGCAACTACCCCGACTGCCGCTACGTCAAGCAGGAATCGACGGGCGTGAAGTGCCCCGAGTGCGGCGACGGGGACGTCGTCGAGAAGAAGTCCCGCCGCGGCAAGCTCTTCTTCGGCTGCGACCGTTACCCGCAGTGCAAGTTCGTGCTCTGGAAGCGCCCGGTGGCCGAGCCATGCCCGGAGTGCGAGGCGCCCTACCTGCTGGAGCGGCGGACCAAGAAAGACGGCCTCAGCCACGTCTGCGCCCAGGAGGACTGCGACTTCACCCGCTCCGTGGAGCCCGCCGAAGCCTGATCGGAAGTGTGGCACGGGCATCCTGCCCGTGATTCCGGCCGGAACGGGGGGCTTGCGATCTTTGGATTGCCGGGGACCGGTGCTAGACTGAGGGGCGAATTTCGTCAACCAGGAGCCCCTCAGCATGAAGCCGCGGCCCGCAAGCAGTCTCGAACCACGAATCAAAAACCAAGTCGTTCTCGCGGTCATCGCCTTCCTGCTCTCTTCCCCTCTGGCCGCCGCCGACCTGGTCTTTCCCCGCCTCGACATCCAGGCGGGCCGCCTGACCGGCTTCGCGCTGGTCAACCCGGCGCCCGAAGACGCCGAAGTCACCCTGACGGCGTTCGACCTGAACGGCGGACAGCTGGCGCAGACGCAGCTCACCCTGCCGGCCGGAACCCAGGTGGCGCGGCTGGACTCCGAGCTGTTCCCGCTGCTGCCGGAAGGGACCCGCGGATGGGTGCGGGCCGACAGCGACATCGATCAGCTGACCGGGTTCTTCCTGTTCCTGGATGAGGGCCTGTCCGAGTTCGACGGCGCCGACCTGCCCGTCCGCAGCCGCAGCCTGGTCTTCAACCAAGTCCGTTCGGGCGCGGGATTCTCCACGGAGATCACGCTGCTCAACCCCGGGCAGCAAACGCTGGAGGCAGCCTTGACGCTGGTGGCCGGTGAAACCGCCCTCACCGCCACCGTGCAGCTTCCCGCGCGGGGCGGAGTTCGAGCCGAAGCCTCGGAGCTGTTCGGGGCGTCCGAGCTGCCGGAGGGCGCGTTCCTCCTGGCCGAAGCCGCCGGCGACCTGGTGGGGTTCGAAGTGGTCGGCTCGCCCGGAGGCGACCTGCTGGCGCTCAACGCCCGCAGCCGGCTCGAGCAGCTGGACCGCCTCTACTTTCCGCAGGTGGCGGTGCTGGGGCCCATCCGATCCCAGCTGGAGCTGCTCAACTATTCCGATACCCCGGTCACGGCGCTGGTGACGGCGCACCGCCCGGACGGCTCCCTGTACGGACCGGAACTGGAGCGGAATCCCGCCCTGGTGGCAGTCGGCGGCCGGAGCAGCGCCCGGCGCGACCTGGCCGAGTTGTTCGGCTTCGCGGGGCCGCGGACGCTGCAGGGTTGGCTGGAGGTGGAATCTCCCTCGCCGGCTCTCAACGGCGAGATCTCGTACCGGATCGAACCGGCGGGCGCGGCCGCCAGCGTGGCGGCGGTGGCGCAGGGGAGCCGGCAGGCGATCTTCTCCCACATCGCCACCACCCGGGGCTTCTTCACCGGCATCGCGGCGCTCAACCCGGGCACCCTGGCCGCGGATCTGCGCATCGTGGCGCTCACTCGCGGCGGCCAGCGTCTGGGGACGTTCGACACGGTGTTGCCGCCGGGGATGCGGGTCAGCCGCCTGTTGACCGACTTCGTTCCGGGCGCCGCGGGCCGCGACGGAGGGCTGATCTGGGTGAGTAGCACTCAGCCTCTGTTTCTGACGTCGCTGTTCGGCACCAACAGCGGGACCGTGCTGGCCAACATCCCGCCGCAGAACGCCCCGGATTCCTTTCAGCCCCCGGCGGGCCGGCCCCGCTTCCGGTTGGATCCCCCGCTGGCCGTGCTGGCGCCGTCGGCGGTGCAGCAGTTCGAACTGATCCCCGATACCGGCCCGCTCGAGTGGAGCGTCGACGGCACCCCGGGAGGGAGTGACGCACGGGGCCGCATCGATCCGATGGGCAGCTATCAGGCACCGGAGTTGGTGACCCCGCTCCCCGTGGTGGTGACCACCACGGGGCCGAACGCCACGGCCTCGGCGACCGTCGACGTCGTCCAGGCCCCAGCCCTGCTGGAGGATCTGGGGCGGGTCACGGCGCTGGCTTACCTGCCCGAACGGCAGCGGCTGGCCGTTGCCCGCCTGCTGGAGGACGGCTCGACCGAGGTCCTGGAACTGGGGCCCGATCTGCAGGTCAGTCCCCTGGCGCTGGTGGCGGGAGAGGAGGTTGGGGCGCTGCTGCCGGTTCGGCTGCAGGACCGCGAGCAGCTGCTGCTGGCGGGCGCCGGGACCGGCCGCCTGCTGCGCCTCGACCCGGCAGACGGGACCCTCGTCACACTGGCCGCCGGGCTGCAGGCCCCGCGCGGTCTGCAGTTGGACCCGCTGACGGGAGGCCTGCTGGTCGCCGAGGCGGGCCGCGTCTCGCTGCTGAGCCGCTCCCGGCTGGAGTCGGGGTCGGGGCCCGCGGACTCGGGGGGGGCGGCGCAACGCCTGCTGCTGGTGGACGGCGATCTGGCGGCCTTGGCCGTGGACGCCTGCTCGGGGAGCCTCTACCTCACCCGAGCCCCGGGCGATGAGCTGCTCGTCCACGACCGGAGAGGCAGCGGCGCCCAGCCGGTCCTGACCGGCCGCTCGGGCCTCGGCTCGCTGCTGACCCTCTACCGCCGAGGGGTTTCCTGTCCGCAGGCACCGCACCTGATCGCCGCCGAAGAAGGGGAGGATTGGCTCCTGCTGGTGCGGCCGGCCGACGGCCAAAGCCTGGCGTGGGGGGCGGCTCCGGCCGGAATCCCGGCTTTCTTGCCGGACGAGAACCCCTTTTTCCCGGGTGCCGCGCTCGTCTTCGCCGTCCCCGACGGTGAGTCCTCGCGTCTGCACTGGTCCGACGTGCAGGGCCTCTACGACGCCGAGCCCTTCAACCCGCCGTTGGCGCGGCTGGGCTCGGCCGGCACTCCACCCGGTCCCGACCTGTCCCTGAGCAGTTTCGCCACCCGGCCCGGTGCAGTGGCGTCGGTGACCGTCTCCTACCGGCCCGCCCCCGCCGGGCAGCCGGGAGGCGAGGGACTCACGGCGCTGGCCTTCTCGATCGGCTACGACCCGGCAGTGCTGGACCTGGATCCCGGCGACGCCGACGGAGACGGGGTGGCGGACTCCGTCCAACTCGCGCTGGCGGACGGGTACGCCGTGGTGGCGCTGCCCCGCCCGGAGGCCGGCCGCCTCGACCTGGCGATCGCCGACTTTTCGCGCCCCTTTCAGCCGCTGCCCGCGGGCGACCTGTTGACCGTCCATTTCCGGGTGCTGCGCTCCGGGACGGGGACGGCGGACGTCGAGATCCTCTCCACTCCGCTCCCTTCGGCCGCCAACAGCCAGGGGCAGGTCCGCAGGCTGGACGAGACGGTGGCCGGGACGGTGTCCGTACTCCCTTGAGCCGCACAGCCGCCGGATCGGCTTCAGGGATTTGAGAGCCCGCGCCCCCGCAGCAGAGCCCGCAGCGTCGCGGGCGGCGAAAAGAGCGCGGACTCACACGGGCGTTCGAAGGCGGGTCCGGCCTGCCGAATTCCCCAACTCCTGCTCGGCTCGGACACCTCCTCTATGAAGGCTGCCCACCTCCGAGTAGCCTCGACCCTCCTGGACCATCCAGGCTCGTGTGCGAGGCAGAGGCTGTTCTGCAACCCGGGTGCCGGAACGTTTGATTCTGCGGAAATCTTTGAGATATGGAGGTTTGAAGGGGATTCCGGATCTCGAAATTTCCGGAAAAGTTAACGCAAAACCGTGACGAAAAGTGAGACTGGAGTCTTACTTTTCCTATCCCTCGGCCCACCCCGCAGTGAACCCCCGCTCCCGATCAGGGCTCTATCTTCAATGGTTGGAGTCTGTGCCCGGAAGGAGTCGAGTATGAGGAGAATCGTAGTCGCATCCCTGTTCCTGATGACCGTGGGGCTGGCCGCAGCCGACCTGTCGGCCCGCCACCGCTACCGCTCCCGGGTGTGTGACGTCGTCCACCCTGCCCACTATTTCCACTCGCTGGGCCGCCGGCGCCACCGCCATTTCGGCATCGACCACTACCGCCGCTACCACTACCGGCCGCGCTATCGGTACGACTACGGACACGATCGGCGCTACGACCGGCATTACCGGGGACGGGGGCGCTACCAGGGCCGGGGTCACTACCGGGGCCGGGGTCGGGGTCACTACCGGGACCGGCACTACCGCCCGGGATTCAGCCTGGGCTTCGAGTACCGGGGCGACCGGCGACATCGCCGGGGGCCGCGGCGGCG